>NZ_DAIOIA010000001.1:0-68299 GCF_036744435.1 Propioniciclava sp.
CGGCCGGCCCCTCAGGGACCGGCCGCGTCACGCGTGTGCTGCTGACTACTCGGCGGTATCGGGACGAATGTCGATCCGCCATCCCGTGAGCCGTGCCGCCAGGCGGGCGTTCTGACCCTCGCGTCCGATGGCCAGGCTGAGCTGGTAGTCGGGGACGATCACGCGGGCCGCCTTGGCGAACTGGTCGGTGACGGTCACGGAGCTGACCTTGGCGGGGCTCAGGGCCTCCGCCACGAAGGTGGCGCCGTCGTCTGACCAGTCGATGATGTCGATCTTCTCCCCGCCCAGCTCGTTCATCACGGCGCGTACGCGCTGGCCCATCGGGCCGATGCAGGCGCCCTTGGCGGACACGTTGGCGTCGTGGCTCGTGACCGCGATCTTGCTGCGGTAGCCGGCCTCCCGTGCCAGCGCCTTGATCTCGACCACACCGGACTCGATCTCGGGCACCTCCATCCGGAACAGCCGCTGGACCAGGTTGGGGTGCGTCCGGGATACCACCACCTGGGGACCCTTGGGCTCGCGGCGCACGGCGACCACGTACACGCGGACGCGATCGCCGTGCCGGTAGGTCTCCGTCGGCACCTGCTCGGCCGGGGGCATGATCGCCTCCAGCGCGCCCAGATCGACGCGCACGGTGCGGCTGTCGCGATCCGCCTGGACGACGCCCATCACGATGTCGCCCTCCTTGGCCGCGAACTGGCCGAACTTCTGCTCGTCCTCGGCCTCGCGCAGCCGCTGGAAGATCACCTGACGTGCCGTCGCGGCGGCGACCCGGCCGAAGCCGTCCGGAGTGTCCTCGTACCAGCCCACGACCTCCCCGTCCTCGTCCGCCTCCGGCGCCATCACCGAAAACGTGCCGGACTTCGTGTCGAGTTCGACGCGGGCTCCCTTCACGGGATGCGCAGACTTCTCATAGGCGTTGAGGATGGCCTCCTCCATCGCCTTGACCAAGACCCCCATGGGGATGTCTTTGTCACGCTCCAAGCTGCGCAGGGCAGCCATGTCGATGTCCACGGATCACTCCTCTTCGTCGGCGTCGTCGTCGCCCGGAACGTCCTTGCGGAGCTCAGCCGTGACGACGGCGGTGATGATGTCGGCGACGAGCACGAGGCGGGAGACCCCGTCCACGTCGAGTTCGACGGCGTCGCCGTCGACGGCCACGATGCGGCCCGCCAGCGAGCCTTCGGGCAGGGTCAGGGTCACCAGGCGACCCACGTTGCGCCGGAAATGCTTGAGTTCGGTGAGGGGGCGGCTGACGCCGCGGGAGCTCACCTCGAGGGTGTAGGGCGCGTTGCCGACCGCCGGTGACTCATCCAGGGCGACGGAGATGGCGCGCGTCGCGTCGGCGATCTCGTCGAGGCTGGGGCCCCGGCCCTCGGGTCCGTCACCGTCGAGGTACAGGCGCAGAACGCTTCGCTTGCCTGCACGCACGATCTCCAAGCGGTCGAGCTCCAGGCGACCGACGGCCAGGAGGGGCTCCACCAGGGACGCAATCGCGTGTTCGTTCATGAAGCCTCCTGTTGTGACGAGCAGTTGTGATCCGGAGTCTACCCGAGCAGGCATCGGCTAGCCTTCGCGTGTGGTGAGCAGGCGCGTATTGCTGGGCGGGGTCCTTGCTGGGGCACTGGCGGGGTGCTCGCTAGTTCCCTCCACCGCCCCCACGCCGGCCACGTCACCGACCGGCGATCTGCTCCCCGGACAGCGGGCCACTCTCGCCCTGCGTGAAGCCCTGGAAGCCGCCGCAGCGGCGCAGCAGGAGCCCGCCCAGGCCCGCGTCCTCGCCTGGGCCCTGTCCGTTTCCGACGATCACCTGGCCGCCATCTCCTTGCCCGCGGCCTCCCCCCGAGCCACCGCGACGCCCACCGCTGTCGCCACTCCCAGCGCTGCCGCCGAGGCGCTTCGCGCTGCGGCCACCGCCTTCGCAGCCCAGGCCCAGGTGGGCGACGTCGCCCGGCCGCTCGTGTGGGCCTCCATGTCCGCCTGGGCGCGGACGCTGGCCGGGCACCTCGGGGACACCCAGCCCTCCCTCGAGCCCGCCCGGACGCTGCTGGCGCCCGCCGCCCAGTCCGCTGCCGAGGCGATTCAGTCCGCTCTCGGGGCGGCCTCGGAGACCATCTACGGGCTTGAGGTCGCCGCGGGCGCACCAGGGCTGTCGTCCGCTGACGCCGCCGCCCTGCGCGAGCAGCGGGCCGCCTGGATGACCGTGCGTGACGACCTCACCGAGACCGGAGCGAGCGCCTCCCCGGCGCCGACCCCGGGCGCCCCGTGGTACGCCGTGGAACGCGTCACCGACGCGGCAGCGGCGCGTGCCTTGGCAGCACGGCTCCACACCGCCGCGTTGCCGGTTCTTGGGCGTTCGCTCGCTCACGGGGACGCGGCGCTGCGCGCGGCCCTGGCGACCCAGATCGACGCGTCGGCGACCGCCTTGGTCGGATGGGGCGGCCTGATGCAGCGCTGGCCGGGTCTGCCGCTGGCGTGAGCGGCGCTAGAGCAGGCCTTGGATGGTGTCCCAGGCGACCTTGGCCCCCAGGACGCACACCACCACGAGGAAGACGCGCCGCACGAAGCCATTGCCTTGTTTGAGGGCGGTCCGGGCCCCCAGCAGGCCACCGCACAGATTGGCAGCCCCCATCGTCAGCCCCAGCCCCCAGAGCACATGCCCGGAGAACCCCAGCACGAGGAGGGCAGCGACGTTGGTGGTCAGGTTGGCGAGCTTCGTCAACGCGGTGGCCGGAAGGAACTCCATCCGCATGCCCGCCACGAGCAGGATCAAGAAGAAAGTGCCCGTTCCCGGCCCCATGAAGCCGTCCCACACCCCGACCAGGAGGCCGATGCCGAGCAGGCGGGCCGCGGCCAACCAACCCCGCGGGCCGCTGCGGGCCACCAGTCCTAGTTCGGGACGCCGCCACACGTACCATCCGACGCCCACGATCGCGGCAAGCACCAGCGGATTGAAGGCGCGCCGGTCCAGCAACTGCACCAGGTTCGCGCCCACCGCCGAGCCGGACGCCGCCCCGGCGATGAGCGGGACGACGTGCAGGAGATTGATCGGCACACGCCGCAGGTAGGTGAGCGCGGCCGCGGCCGTTCCCAGCGAGCTGGGGAGCTTGTTGGTGCCGGAGATGGTCGGGACGGGGGTGTCGGCGGGCAGCCCGATCAGCAGGGAAGGGAGCTGAATGAGGCCGCCCCCGCCGACGACCGAGTCGACCCATCCCGCCACGAAGGACGCGGCGACCAGGAGCGCCAGCGTCAGGAGCGGCAGTTCCAGGCCGGTCACCGGCCCAGGAGCGCCAGGACCCGCTCGACCGCCTCGTCGGCCGGTACCTCAGCCTTCTCGCGGGTGGCACGATCCCGGATCTCGACGACCCCGTCGGCCAGGCCCCGGCCCACCACGACGGTGGTCGGCATCCCGAGCACCTCCGCGTCGGCGAACTTGACGCCGGGGGACGCCTTGCGGTCATCCAGCAGGACCTCGAAGCCCGCCTCCGACACCGACTCGGCCAGCGCGGTGGCGAACTCCAGCGGGGCCGCATCCTTGCCGGTCGCGACGATGTGCACGTCGAAGGGGGCGACGTTGCGGGGCCAGGCCAGGCCCAGCTCGTCGCTGGTCTCCTCGGCGATCGCGGCGACCGCGCGCGAGACGCCCACCCCGTAGGAGCCCATCGTGACGGTCACGAGCTTGCCGTGGGGGTCGAGCACCTTCAGCCCCAGCGCGTCGGCGTACTTGCGGCCGAGCTGGAAGATGTGGCCCAGTTCGATCCCCCGGGCCAGGCTCAGCGGACCGGAGCCGTCGGGGGCCGGGTCGCCCTCGCGCAGTTCCGCCACGTCGAGCACCCCGTCGGAGGCGAAGTCGCGGCCCGCGACCAGGTCGTACACGTGGTGGCCGGGCTGGTTGGCGCCAGTGATCCAGCGGGTGCCCTCAGCCACCGCGGGATCGGTCAGGTAGCGGACGCCGGTGCCGTCCTCGGCCAGCCCGAGCGCCCCCGGACCGATGTAGCCCTTGACCAGCGACGGGAAGGAGGCGAAGTCCTCCTCGATGAACGCGTCCAATTCGGCCGGCTCGATCGCGGCCTCCAGACGCTTGGTGTCGACCTCACGGTCGCCCGGCAGCCCGATGGCGAGCGGCTCGCGGCTGCCGTCGGGGCGCACCAGCATGAAGAGCACGTTCTTCAGGGTGTCCCCCGCCTCCCACGCACGGTCCTCGCGCGGGAAGCGCGCATTGGACAGGTCGACCAGCGCCTCGATGGTGGGGCTGTCGGGGGTGTCCTCGACGTGCGCCGCGGGCACCGCAGAGGCGTCCTGGGCGGGCGCCAGAGGACGGGCGACGGCCTCGACGTTGGCGGCGTAGCCACCGGGGCTGCGGACGAACGTGTCCTCGCCGTTGGCCGCGACCCCGAGGAACTCCTCCGAGGCCGAGCCGCCCATGGCGCCCGACGTGGCCTTGACGATGACGTAGTCCAGGCCGAGCCGGTCGAAGATCTTGATGTAGGCGCCCCGGTGGGCGTCATAGGACGCCTGGAGGCCTGCGTCGTCGATGTCGAAGGAGTAGGAGTCCTTCATCACGAACTCACGCCCGCGCAGCAGGCCCGCCCGCGGACGCGCCTCGTCGCGATACTTGGTCTGAATCTGGTAGATCGACAGGGGGAGGTCCTTGTACGAGGAGTACAGGTCCTTCACCATGAGGGTGAACATCTCCTCGTGGGTGGGGCCCAGCAGATAGTCGGAGCCCTTGCGGTCCTGCAGGCGGAACAGGTTGGGGCCGTACTCGGTCCAGCGATGCGTGACCTCGTAGGGCTCCCGCGGCAGCAGTGCAGGCAGGTGCACCTCCTGGGCGCCGATGGCGTTCATCTCTTCGCGCACGATCGCCTCGACCTTGTGGAGGACCCGCAGTCCCAGCGGCAGCCAGCTGTAGATGCCGGGCGCGACGCGGCGGATGTAGCCCGCCCGGACGAGCCAGCGGTGGCTCGGCAACTCGGCGTCGGCAGGGTCCTCGCGAAGCGTACGGACGAACAGCTTGGTCATGCGCGTGATCACGGGCCATCACCCTACCAACCGCGCGGCCCTCGGCCTGCTCGGACCACCGCCGCTCCCGGGGTATCAGTACAAGACAGAAGCCAACTCGTCCACCACCGCATACCCGCAACTGCGGTAGCAGGACACGGCAGGCGTATTGAAGTCGTTGACGTACAACGACGCGATCCTGCCCTCCTCGACGATGGCGTTGGTGACCGCCGCCATGGCCGGCACCGACAGCCCGCGTCCACGCAGCCGCGGCGCCACCCACACACCCTGCACCTGTGCCACCGTCGCGGTCACGGCCCCCAGGTCCGCCTTGAACACCACCTCGTCGTCCTCACGCAGGGCGAACGCGCGCCGGGTGTCGATCAGGGAGCGCACGTAGCGCCGGTAACCGACGTCGTTGGTGACCAGCGGGTCCTCGTCTAGTTCCTCCCGGTACATGGCGACCGCCCCGGCCAGGTAGCTGTCGAAGTCGGAGGCGAGCGCGCGCGTCACGCGCAGGTCGGGAGCGACCGGGCTCTCCGTCGACCGGACCATGAGGAACTGCCGCTCCCGCACGATCCGCGGGTGGGCGTACGGACGACCCCACAGCCGGGTGAGCCGCCGCTGCAATCCGAGCGCGACGTCGCGGGGCCCCACAATGGCCACGAACCGACGCCATGCGCCGAGATCCTCCGCGAACGCGTCCAGCGCCTCCTCGTCGGGGTTGACGGCCACCAGGTTGGCACCCACGTGCAGCAGGCTGCGGGGACGCTGGGCCGGGTAGCCCCACAACTCGCCGGGGCCCAGGCTGAGGAGGCCTGCGTCCACCCGGGAGGCGACGAAGCAGTTGCCGACCGGATCGGCGTCCAGGAGGGCCGCCACGAGCGCGCGGTCGCTGTTGTCAAGTACCCGCGCATGCATGCCCCACACGTTAGCCACTCCGCACCCGCCCGCGTGCCGTTCCGGTCGGACGTGGGCCGGTTCCCTGGCGGCGACGTCTCAGACGACGGTGACCTGGGGTGCTTCCCCGGTGTGCTCCATGTCAGCCGCCAACCGGTTGGCCTCCTCGATGAGGGTGGCGACGATCTCCGACTCCGGCACGGTCTTGATGACCTCGCCCTTGATGAAGATCTGCCCCTTGCCGTTGCCGGCCGCGACCCCCAGGTCCGCTTCGCGGGCCTCGCCGGGGCCGTTGACGACGCATCCCATGACGGCGATGCGCAGCGGCGCGGTCAGCCCTTCGAGCCCGTCGGTGACGTCGTTGGCCAGCCCCCAGATGTCCACCTGAGCGCGGCCGCAGCCGGGGCAGGAGACGATCTCCATCTGCCGCTGCTTGAGGTTGAGGGCCTCCAGGATCTTCTGACCGACCTTCACCTCCTCCACGGGCGGGGCCGACAACGAGACCCGAATCGTGTCCCCGATGCCTTCGGCGAGCAGGATGCCGAAGGCGGTGGCGCTCTTGATGGTTCCCTGGAACGCGGGCCCGGCCTCGGTGACGCCCAAATGCAACGGATAGTCGCAGGCGGCGCTCAGCTGCCGGTAGGCCTGCACCATCACGATCGGGTCGTTGTGCTTGACCGAGATCTTGAAGTCGCGGAAGCCGTGCTCTTCGAACAGGGACGCCTCCCACAGCGCCGACTCGACCAGGGCCTCCGGGGTCGGGCCGCCGTACTTCGCGAGCAGCCGCTTGTCGAGCGAGCCTGCGTTGACGCCGATCCGCAGCGACACTCCCGCGTCGGTGGCAGCCTTGGCGATCTCACCGACCTTGTCGTCGAACTGCTTGATGTTGCCGGGGTTGACCCGGACGGCCGCGCAGCCGGCGTCGATCGCCGCGAACACGTACTTCGGTTGGAAGTGGATGTCGGCGATGACCGGGATCTGGCTCTTCTTCGCGATGATGTGCAGCACGTCCGCGTCGTCCTGGCTGGGGACGGCCACCCGGACGATGTCGCAGCCTGCGGCGGTGAGCTGCGCGATCTGCTGCAGCGTCCCGTTGATGTCGGTGGTCTTGGTCGTGGTCATCGACTGCACCGAAACCGGCGCTCCCCCGCCCACGGCCACCTTGCCGACGTTGATCCGGCGGGTTGGCTTGCGGGGTGCCAGCACCGGCGCGGGGGCGGCGGGCATTCCGAGGTTGATGGCGGGCATGACTCTCCTTAGAAGAACTTCACCGGACTGACGATGTCGGCCACGATCAACACGACGCCGCACAGCAGGAGGAATCCTCCCACCGCGTAGGCGATCGGCACCATCTTGGCGGTGTCGACCGGGCCCGGATCGGGCCGCCTGGTGAGCGTGGCGAACGAGCGCCGCAGGCCCTCCCACAGGGCCCCGACGATGTGCCCGCCGTCCAGCGGCGGCAGCGGCACGAGATTGAACAGCGCCAAGAACAGGTTCACCGATGCCAGGATGCTGGCGAACATGGCGATCCGGTCCGGCAACGGGGTGTCGGTCAGCGTGGCGGCCTGGCCTGCGGTGACGCTGGCGCCGACGATGCTGATCGGATCCTCGGCGCTGCGGGGCTGGCCGGTGGCCACGTCCACGGCGACCGACCACACCTTGACGGGGAACTGCACCAGCGCGGAGAGGGATTGCGTGGTCATGGCGCCCATGTCACCGACGACCTCGACCGGGCCCCCTCGGACGAGCTCGCGACCCCGCACGAACCCCAGATAGCCAACCGAGATGGTCCTCGAGGCGTCGGCCGGATCCGTCGCGGCGACGGTGATGGTGTTCACCGTGGGCAGCGTGACCGTCTGGCCATCGCGTTCGACGACCAGCGTGAGCGGCCCGTCCCCGTTGGCCCAGATGAGACTGGTGAGTTGCGAGGAGGAGGTGACGGCGGCGCCGTTGAACGACACGATCCGGTCACCGCCGCGCAACCCGGCCTGGGCCGCTGGCGTGGCTGGGTCACCCGGCTGGCAGGTGGTGTCGGCGCGCTGCTGCGTGAGATAGCACTGCTGGACCGAGGCCACCACCGGGGCGTCCTGGTAGGTGCCGTGCCATCCGTAGACCCCCACCAGGATCGCGAAGGCGATGAGCAGGTTCATGGTGATACCGCCCGCCATGATGACGAGCTTCTTCCAGACCTTCTGCTGGTAGAAGAGCCGGCCATCGTCGGCGGGGGTGATGGTCTCCCACTCGAAGGAGCGGGCATCGTCGGCGAAGCGCTGCAGGCGAGTCTGTTTCGCACGCGGATTCTCGGGCGGGTACATGCCCAGCAACTGCACGAATCCGCCCAGCGGGAACAGCTTGATCCCGTACTCCGTCTCCCCGATGCGGCGCGACCACAGCGTCTTGCCGAACCCGATGAAGTACTGCGGGACGCGGACGCCGAACAGCTTGGCGGGCACCATGTGCCCGACCTCGTGGAGCGCCACCGAGGCCATGAGCAACACGAAGAACAGCAGCCCGAAGGCCACCGTGCCGACCAGTTCCATCAGGGCGCCACCCGAGCGACGATCTCGGTCGCGCGGGCCCGCGCCCACGCGTCTGCGGCCAGAACGGCCTCCACGGTGAGATCGGCGTCGGCGACGTGCTCGCCGCTCAGATGCTCCATCACCACGGCTTCTACGGTATCCGTGATGTCCAAGAACCCGATGTCGCCTGCGCAGAAGGCATCCACGCACACCTCGTTGGCGGCGTTGTAGACGGCCGGGGCCGTCCCGGCGGCCTTGCCCGCCGTTCGGGCCAGCTCGACGGCCGGGAAGGCCTCGTCGTCCAGCGGTTCGAACGACCAGGTACGCGGCACGCTCCAGTCATAGCCTGAAGCCGCGTCCGGGACACGATCGGGCCAGGTGAGGCCCAAGGCGATCGGGAGCTTCATGTCGGGGGGGCTCGCCTGGGCGATCGTCGCACCGTCGACGTACTCGACCATCGAATGGACATCGCTGCTGGGATGGACCACCACGGTCACATCGTCCAGGTCGACGCCGTAGAGCAGCGCCGCCTCGATGAGCTCGAGTCCCTTGTTGATCAGGGTTGCGGAATTGATGGTGATGACCCGGCCCATGGTCCAGGTCGGGTGGGCCAGCGCCTGCTCAGGCGTGACGTCGGCCAACTCGGCGCGCGTCCGGCCGCGGAACGGCCCCCCGGAGGCGGTGAGGATGAGGCGGCGGACCTCCTCGGCCCGCCCGGCCCGCAGGGCCTGCGCGAACGCGGAGTGCTCCGAGTCGACGGCGACGAGTTGCCCGGGTGCGGCGGCATCGGTGACCAGGCGTCCGCCGATGACCAGGCTCTCCTTGTTCGCCAGGGCCAGCGTGGTGCCTTGCTCCATGGTCGCCAAGGTGGCGAGGAGTCCTGCGGCGCCGGTGATGGCGTTGAGCACCACGTCGGCCGGCATCCGTGCGGCCCGCTCGTTCCCGCCCTCACCCACGATCTCGGTGGTCGTGCCGGGCAGCAGCGCGCGCAGCGCGGCAGCGTCGGCTTCCGTGGGGACGGCGACCAGACGCGGGGCGAACTCACGTACCTGGGCGGCCAGCAGGTCGAGCTGGCTGCCGCCCGCGGTGAGGCCGACGACGTCGAACTGGTCGCGGCGGGAGTCGATCACCTCCAGAGCCTGGGTTCCGATGGAGCCGGTACTGCCGAGGATGACCACATGACGCACCCCGCTAGTCTCTCACCATGCGCCGTGAGATCGAGACCCTGGAAGGCTTCGACGCACAGATCAGGGCCGAGGGATCGCTGGCGGGCTGCCTGGCGCAGTCGCTGGACCTGCGGGGTCGGGCCGACGTGCTCGCCCGCGTGCCCGTGCACAACGCGTTCTTCCTGGGGTGCCGGCTCAAGCATCGCTCGGCCCTGGATCTGGCGGCCCGTGGCGCTGCCGTGTTCCCCCGGCTCCCGCAGGTGCCGTTCGACGCCTACCGTCCCGCGCTGTACACCGCCCCCGAGTTGTACGCCGATCTGGCGGCCGGCTACACCGCGACGCCGGACGCGCGCATCTACAACTGGGCGCTGCGCGAGCGGTCCTCCTTGCTGGACGCGACGCTCGCCCAGGCCCTCCACGACCACTTCGTCAGCGATGCGCTCCTCGACGTCGTCACCACGCCTGGCATGGGGGTCGGGATCATGGGAGGGCACAACGTGGCCCGCGGCTCTGCCGACTACGCACGCGCGGCCGCCCTGGGGCGCGGGCTGGCCGAGAGCGGGCTGCTCGTCCTGACCGGCGGCGGGCCGGGCGCCATGGAGGCCGCGAACCTGGGGGCCTCGCTGCGCGGCACGGACGCCGAGTTGGAGCAGGCCTGCCAGGTGCTCGCCGAGGTACCCACCTACGCTCCCGACCCGAGCCCCTGGGCCGCCCGCGGGCTGGCGGTGAAGCAGCGCTTCGACTGCACCCGGCTCAACGTCGGCGTGCCGACGTGGTTCTACGGCCATGAGCCGCCCAACGTGTTCGGCACGGGCATCGCCAAGTACTTCGACAACGCCATCCGGGAGGACGTCTTGCTGCGGCTGTGCGGTGCCGGCTTGGTGTACGTCCCGGGGAGGGCGGGCACGACGCAGGAGATCTTCCAGGCCCTCACGCGGAACTACTACGCCTTGGAAGGGCACCAGATCCGGCCGATGATCCTGCTGGGCGTCGACTACTGGACGACCCAGGTCCCCGCCTGGCCCCTGCTGCGGGCCCTGGCCGCGGGCCGCTTGATGGAGTCCTCGGTTCACCTCGTGGACACCATTGAGGACGTCTTCGCCATCCTGGCCTGACCGCCGAGGACTGAGGCCCATGACGCCGAGGACTGAGGCCTAGAGCGCCGAGGACTGAGCCTGGAGAGGTCGAGGACTGCGACCCGCAGGGTCGGGAAGCTGTGGACGCTCGCCGCAGGGCGGGGCCTCAGTCCGCCACGGACGCACGCCCGCGTCGGCTGAACGGCGCCTGAACCAGCCAGAACACACCCGCCGCTACCCCCGCCAGGATCGGCAGGTATCCCGGCCACGGCGGCAGCTTGTCCAGGACGCTCGCCGTCTCCGGCTTCCGGTTGACGAACAGGTAGTTGCTGCCCAGCCGGGCATTGACCGCGCCGACGACGCCAGCATGGGCCAACAACGCCACGAACGCTCTGCGTCCCCCCGCCGCGGTCGGACGCCGTCCCTCCACGAACACCCGCCACAGCGGCACGGCGAGCACCAGACCATGGCTCACGAAGAACTGCACGAACCGATAGTGGGGGAAGTCGTATTCCCCGACGTCGGGAGTCAGGAGCGCCTGCGGAGCGCCGGCCAGCCCCCAGAACCAGACCACATCATCGCCGAGACGCGTGGGATGCAGCAGCGTCGCCGCCCCACCCCAGACGAGTACCGAGCACAGGTGGAGCGGCAGCATCTCGCGGGGAGTCCACGTGCCACACGCCGCCCGCCAGGCGTGAAAGCTCACCTCCTGGCCGATCAGGGCCGACGCGAGCACCGTGCGGACCCGACGCCGCCCACGCGGCCCCAGCCGCCGCCCCAGCACCACGATGCCGGTCAGGGACGCCGAGGTCACCGCGAGCGCACTCAGGTGGCGGCGCCCCCACAGGGCGAACCCAGGACCGACGGGGCGGGCGGCGAAGGCGTCCGCGAACCGCATCGACTCAGCGCTCCTTGGCTGCCAACTGACCGCACGCCCCATCGATCTCCTGACCGCGGGTGTCGCGAATGGTCGCGGCGATCCCGGCCGCTTGAAGCCGACGCACGAACTCGTGTTCGTCGCGCTTGCGGGACGCCGTCCATTTGGATCCGGGGGTCGGGTTCAGCGGGATCGGGTTCACATGCACCCAGCCGGTGCCGCGTCCCTGCCCGGCCAGCAGGTCGGCCAGCGCGTCGGCGCGCCATGCCTGATCGTTGACGTCGCGGATCAGCGCGTACTCGATGGACACCCGCCGCCCGGTCGTCTCGAAGTAGTCGTGCGCGGCCGAGACGACCTCGCCCGCGGAGAACCGGGTGTTGATCGGCACCAAGGTGTCACGCAACTCGTCGTCGGGGGCGTGCAGGCTGACGGCCAGCGTCAGAGGTAGGCCCAGGTCACTCAGCGCCCGGATGCGGGGCACCAACCCCACCGTCGAGACGGTGATGCCGCGTGCGGACATGCCCAGGTCGCCCACCATGCGGCGGATGGCGCCGGTGATGGCGGCGTAGTTGGCCATCGGCTCCCCCATCCCCATGAACACGACGTTGTTGAGCCGGACGATCGAGGAGGCCGACACCACCTGCGCCACGATCTCCGCGGTGGACAGGTTGCGCTGCAGGCCACCTTGGCCTGTCGCACAGAACGGGCAGGCCATGCCGCAGCCCGCCTGAGAGGAGATGCACAAGGTGGCGCGGTGCCGACCGGTTCCGCTGGCGGGTTTGCCGGGGACGCCGTACTCCATCAGGACGCTCTCCACCAGGTTGCCGTCGTGCAGCCGCCACAGGGTCTTGCGCGTCGTGCCGTCGTCGGCGGTCTGCGCCCGGACCTCGTGGAGCAGATCCGGGAAGAACGTCGCCTTGATGACCTCCCGCTGGGAGGCGGGCAGGTCGGTCCAGGTGTCGGGATCGGCGTTGGCCGCCCCGTAGTAGTGCCGATCGAACTGGGAGGCGCGGAACGCAGGCAGCCCCGCCGTGGCCACCGCGCTACGACGCTCGTCGGGTTCCAGGTCGGCCCAGTGGCGCGGCGGCTTGCCCCGACGCGGCGCGTCGAAGACGAGCGGAAGGACGCGTCCGGCGCGCGCGTGGGCCTCGAGTTCGTCGGCGTGAGCGCGTTCGGCGGGAGTCAGGTCTTGGGTCATGGCGCAGACAGGCTACCCGCCGGGGACCAGCAGGTACATGACGAGCCAGGCGGGCGCCGCGGCGACGAGCATCGCGTCGATGCGATCCATGACACCGCCGTGCCCGGGCAGGAAGGAGCTCATGTCCTTGATGCCGACGTCGCGCTTGACCGCGGACTCGATGAGATCGCCGCAGGTGCCAAAAAACACGCACACCACCCCGATGATCACGCCGATCCACCAGGCAACGCCCAGGACGAACGCGGCCAGCAGTCCCCCGACCACGCAGGCGAAGAGCACCGAGCCCGCCAGCCCCTCCCAGGTCTTCTTCGGGCTGATGGCGGGAGCCAGGGGTCGCCGCCCGAACAGGACGCCGACCACGTAGCCACCGGTGTCGTTGGCCACGACGCACAGCAGGAATGTCACCATGCGGGCGGCACCGTGCTCGCCGGCGAGGATCAGTGCCGTGAAGGACCCCAGGAGGGTGATGTAGCCGATGATGAAGACCGAGGCGGCGGCGTCCCGAACGAAGTTTTCGTGGCCGCGCGGGAACCGCACGATGAGCACGGCCAACACCGTGGCGCCCAGGAACGTCAGCAAGACCGAGTGCCAAGACATCAGATGGAAGCCGACTCCGGTGGCGGCCGCGTAGGTGCCTACCACCATCGCGGTCGTTCCCACGACGATCGGTACGATCTCGGCGCGCATGCCTTGACGCCCGAGGGCGTTCGACAACTCGATGGCTCCCAGCGACAGCGCGACCGCCACGAGGATGATGAAGCCCCAATGCCACCACGCCAACGTGGCGACCACAACCGCGACCAGCCCGACCCCGACGGCGATCGCGGCGGGCAGGTCGCGCCCCGCTGATCGCTTCTGCGGGGGCGGGGCTGCGGCGTCGGTCATCAGACCTCGATCAGTTCCGCTTCCTTGGCCTTGAACAGCTCGTTGATCTGCTCTTCGTATTTCTTGGTGAGCTGATCGAGGTGCTTCTCGGCGCTGCGGGCGTCGTCCTCGCCGACTTCCTTGTCCTTCTCGAGCTTCTTGACGGCGTCGACGGCGTTGCGGCGATTGCCGCGGACGGCAACCCGCCCCTCCTCGGCCTTGGACTTGGCCAGCTTGACGTACTCCTTGCGGCGCTCTTCGGTGAGCTGCGGCAACACGATGCGCACGTGCTGGCCGTCGTTGGCCGGGTTGACGCCGAGGTCAGAGTCTCGGATCGCCTTCTCGATGTCGTTCATGGAGCCCCGGTCGAACGGGCTGATCAGCACGACGCGCGCCTCGGGCACCTGGAAGGTGGCCAGTTGCTGCAGCGGTGTCGGGCTGCCGTAGTAGTCGACCATGATCTTGTTGAACATCGCCGGGTGGGCGCGGCCCGTGCGGATGGCGGCGAACTCCTCCTTGGCATGCTCGACCGTGGCCTTCATCTTCTGTTCGGCGCTGGAGAGGATCTCGGAGATCACGTCGGTTCCCTTCGTCAAGAATCGTGGTCAGGCGTGGACCGTGGTACCGATCTTCTCACCATTGACCACTCGGGCGATGTTGCCGCGAACACCCAGGTCGAAGAAGACCATGGGAAGCCCGTTGTCACGGGCAAGGCTGATCGCGGTGGCGTCGGCCACCTTCAGGTCCTGGGCGAGGAAATCGGTGTACGTCAGCTCGTCGTAGCGGCGGGCCTGAGGGTTGGTCTTGGGGTCGCAGTCGTACACCCCATCGGTGCCGTTCTTGCTCATCAGCAACACGTCGGCACCGACCTCCAGGGCCCGCTGAGCGGCGACCGTGTCGGTGGAGAAGAAGGGCATCCCCGAGCCTGCCCCGAACAGCACCACCCGGCCCTTCTCCAGGTGGCGAACGGCGCGCAGCGGGATGTAGGGCTCGGCGACCTGCCCCATGGTGATGGCGGTCTGGACGCGGGTCTCGACGCCTGCCTGCTCCAGGAAGTCCTGCAGGGCGAGACAGTTCATGACGGTGCCGAGCATGCCCATGTAGTCGGCGCGACGCCGCTCCATGCCTCGCTGCTGCAGCTGGGCGCCCCGGAAGAAGTTGCCGCCACCGGTCACGATGGCGATCTGGGTGCCGCCGCGGGCGATCTCAGCGATCTCGTCGGCGATCCCGGCGATGATGTCGGGATCGACGCCGACGGCCCCGCCCCCGAACGCCTCCCCGGACAGCTTCAACAAGATGCGGTCGTACGCGGCCATCGGGTCTCCTTCGTCGGCGGCTGGACGCCGCGGATCAGGCCCGCAGAGGGCCCGGATGCGGCGGTGGCGTGCGCCCCGGGGAACCGTCCCCAGAGGCGCACGCCACTGTAGTGGATCGCGCAGGCCTCAGGCGCCGACGGAGAAGCGAACGAAGCGCTTCACGGTCACGCCGTTGTCCTTGAGCAACTGCCCCACGGTCTTCTTGTCGTCGGACACCGACTGCTGTTCCAGCAAGGTGACGTCCTTGAAGAAGCCGTTGAGGCGCCCATCGACGATGCGGCCGATGATGTGCTCGGGCTTGCCCTCTTCCTTGGCCGTGAGCTCGGCGACGTGGCGTTCCTTCTCGATCACGTCGGCCGGGACCGCGTCGCGGTCGAGCCACTGCGGGCTCATGGCGGCGATCTGCATGGCGATGCCGCGCACGAACTCGTCGTCCTCGGTGCCTTCGTACTCGACCATGACGCCGACCTGCGGCGGCAGGTCCTGGCTGCGCCGGTGGAGGTAGACCGCCGACGGCGCCTCGAAAGAGGCCACCTGGGCCAGTTCGAGCTTCTCGCCGATCTTGGCGGCCAGGCTCGCGACGGCCTCCTCGACCGTGGCGTCGCCGATCGTGGCGGCCTTCGCGGCCTCCAGGTCGGTGGCGCCGGCGGCCTGAACGGCGTCGACGATGGCGGCGGCGAGAGCGACGAACTCCTCGTTCTTGGCGACGAAGTCGGTCTCGGCACCCAACTGGACCAGCGTGGTGCCCGCGGCGGCGACGAGGCCGTTGCTGGCCTCACGGTCGGCGCGGCTGCTGACCTTGGCGGCACCGGTGATCCGCAGGATCTCGGTGGCGGCCTCGAAATCGCCGTTGGCCTCGGTCAAGGCCTTCTTGGCGTCCATCATCCCCGCGCCGGTGGCGTCGCGGAGCTTCTTCACATCAGCGGCAGTGATCGCCATGACGTCGTAACTCGCTTTCGTTGTACGGGTGAAGTGGGGTCACTTGGCGTCGGACGCGGGGGCGTCCGCCTCGACGGCGTCGGCCTGGGCGATCCCGCCCTCGACCTCGTCGACGAGCTGGTTGCCCTGGACGTCGCTGCCCTCGAGAGCCTCCGCCTCGGAGGTGGTGGGCTCCACGGCTGCGGCCCCCAGGAGCTCGCGCTCCCACTCGGCCATCGGCTCGGCCTCGGTGGAGCCGGCGGTCGCCCCGCCCTGGCTGCGCTGCAGCAGGCCCTCGGCGGCGGCGTCGGCGATGATGCGGGTCAGCAGCGCGACGGAACGGATCGCGTCGTCGTTGCCCGGAATCGCGTAGTCGACCTCATCGGGATCGCAGTTGGTGTCGAGGATGCCGACGATCGGGATGTGCAGCTTGCGCGCCTCGTCGATGGCGAGGTGCTCCTTCTTGGTGTCGACGATCCACACGGCCTGCGGGAGGCGGTGCATGTCGCGGATGCCGCCGAGGGTCTTCTCCAGCTTGTCCTTCTTGCGCTCCTCCTGGAGGAGTTCCTTCTTGGTCATGCCGGAGCCCGCGGCGTTGGTGAAGTCGAGGGCCTCAAGTTCCTTCATCTTCGCGGTCCGCTTGGAGATGGTGGCGAAGTTGGTGAGCATGCCGCCCAGCCAGCGCTGGTTGACGTACGGCATGCCGACGCGGGTGGCCTGCTCGGCGATGGCCTCCTGGGCCTGCTTCTTGGTGCCGACGAACAGGATCTGGCCACCGCGGGCGACGGTCTCCTTGACGAAACCGTAGGCCTTGTCGATGTAGGTCAGCGACAGCCGAAGATCGATGATGTAGGCGCCGTTGCGCTCGCCGAGGATGAAGCGCTTCATCTTCGGGTTCCAGCGGCGGGTCTGGTGCCCGAAGTGGACACCACTTTCGAGCAGTTGACGCGTGGTCACGACGGCCATGGCCGTTCCTTTCTGCGGCATCGCCCCGCGTTGAAGCGGGCACACCGATGCCAGTTCGGTTGTTCAGGACCGGCTTTCGGTCCTGCCTGGTGCAGCGAGCCGGGCCAGCCCCTCGCGGGGACCGATGGCGCGGCGTCGGTGGTCTGCACGCGTAGTCGACCCGGCACCAGCCGAGTCGCTGCCTCCATCTTATGACCCGTCGCCCGCGCCGCACCAATCCGTGGGCGGGCGACGGCCCAACGGGAGCGATCGGGGAAGCCTGCGTGCTCGGAAGCACGGTGACGCGCCTCGCCTAACGTCTGGCCGCTCCTGCCCTTCCTGCGGCGAGGGCGAGAGGAGGGTGTCCCATGGGCATCACAGGTCTGCGGCGTGGGGCGAGCGGAGCGCTGGTCGTCACCTTGCTGCTGCTCGGCGCGGCCGAGCCTGCGGCCGCGGCCTCAGGGTGGCCGCTCCCGGGCGGCGTGGTACGAGGGTTCGATCCGCCCCGCCAGTCGTGGGATGCGGGCCATCGCGGGGTCGACCTGGCCGGTGAGCCCGGCGACGTCGTCCTCGCACCGCTCGAGGGCGTCGTGACCTACGCCCAGGTACTGGCCGGGCGCCCGGTGCTCGTCATCGACCACGGGCGGACCCGCACGACGCTCGAGCCGGTCACCGCGACCGTCGCGGTCGGGCAGCGCGTGCGAGCCGGGGACCCGGTGGGCCACCTGGCCGCGGGCCATCAGCCCTGCCCGGCGGCGGCCTGCCTCCACTGGGGCCTCAAACGAGGTGAGGAGTACCTGGATCCGGTACCGAGCACCCGCGAGGCCCCGCTCCTGCTGCCCGACACCGCCGCCGAAACGGTGCGCCGTCGGGCCGAGGAACGCGCCGAGGCAGCCCGGCTCGCCGCAGCGCTCACCGAGGCAGGCGCCGCCCCGGTCGGGACCGGAACACTCGGACAGCCCGCGGACGCGCGGCTCGGGTCACGCTTCGGGCCACGGTTTCACCCGATCTTCAAGCAGTGGCGCCTGCACGCCGGCATCGACCTGTCCAACGCGTGTGGCACGCCCCTGTTCTCCGCCGCCGACGGCACCGTCTCCCACATGGGCTTCGATTCCTCGGGAGGCTGGCGGCTCGTGGTGGACCACGGGGTCGTCGACGGGGTGAGCCTGCAGACCGTCTACCTGCACGCCCAGGGCTACCGGGTGCGCACCGGCGACCGGGTGACCCGCGGCCAGCCGGTGGGAACCATGGGCAGCACCGGCTGGTCGACCGGCTGCCACCTGCACTTCGGCGTCAAGGCGAACGGACGCCACGTCGACCCGCTTCCCTGGCTCGGCCCATGACCTCGCGCCGAGGCCGACGATCAGGCGCGCGGGTGCGCCTGCCGGAACGCCTCCCGGAGACGCTCGTTGGTGACGTGGGTGTAGATCTGGGTGGTCGCCAGCGAGGCGTGACCGAGCATCTCTTGGACGCTGCGCAGGTCCGCACCTCCTTCCAGCAGGTGGGTGGCCATGGCGTGTCGCAGTCCGTGCGGCCCGAGGTCCGGGGCGTCGGGAACGGCCGCCAAGGCCGTGTGCACAACCCGCCGCACCACCCGCGGATCGATCGCCCCGCCTCGCGCACCGACGAAGACCTCGACCACTCCGGGGGCTGCCAGCCGCGGGCGCACCTCGAGCCAGGCGCACAATGCCCGTTCGGCAGGCTGTCCGATCGGAGTGCTGCGCTCCTTGTCGCCCTTGCCGACCACATGCAGCAGGCCACGCTCCGAATCCACGCGGTCCGGGGTGAGTGCGCACAACTCGGCCACCCGCAACCCCGAGGAGTACAACACCTCGATCATCGCCAGGTCGCGCCGCGCCATGGCCTCCGGCCCCGGGGCATCCGCCGCCGCGACCGCCGACTCCAGGTACTCGAACACCGCTGCGGCCGCACCGCGATCCAACGTCGGCGGAAGCGCCCGATCCGCCCGAGGAGCCTCCAGTGCGCTGGCCGGGTTGGTGGGGGTCTGGCCGCGGGCCTGCGCCCACCGGAAGAACATGCGTGCGGCCGCGGCCCGGCGCGCCATGGTCGAGCGCTCCGCACCACGACGATGCAGGTCGGCCAGCCACGCGCGCAGCAGCCGATGATCCACCTGCTCCCAGGAACCGACGCCATGACGCGCCGCCCAGCCCGCAAGGTCATCGAGGTCCCCGGCGTAGGCCCGCCGGGTGTGCTCCGACAGGTTCCGCTCCCAGTGCAGGTGCTCCACCCATGCCGTCACCGTCGCCGACAGCCCCGCCGGGGAGCCCGCAGGCTGAGCGCCAACCCCCGGCTGCTCATCGTCCCGGCTCGGCACGGGCGGCTGCGGCTCCATGCCGCCAGCGTGCCAGAATGGGCAGGTTGTCGAACGCTGCCACGCGAGGAGTCCTGCGATGCCCATCACCGACTTGATGACCGGTGGAACCGTGCTACCCATCACCCGCTGGGGAGAGCCCGTGATGCATGAGCAGACCACGCCGGTCACCGAGTTCGACGACGACCTGCGCGCCCTGATCCGCGACATGTTCGCCACGATGCGCGCCGCCAACGGCGTCGGACTGGCCGCCACGCAGGTCGGACGTGACATCGCCTTGTTCGTGTACGAGTGCCCCGATGGGGACGACCGGCTGCAGGCCGGGGCGTTCTGCAATCCGGTCGTCACCACACCGTCGGGCAAGGATCGGCACCTGGAGTCGACCGAGGAGGGCTGCCTGTCGTTCCCGGGCGGGTATCAGCCGCTGGCCCGGCCGGACCGGGCGACCTGCGTCGGCCAGGATCCGTGGGGGGAGGAGATCACCGTGGACGGCACCGGGCTACTGGCCCGCTGCCTGCAGCACGAGACCGACCACCTCAACGGCACCGTGTTCGGCGATCGGCTCTCGGCGCGCTCCTACCGCAAGCTCGAGCAGCAGAAGAACGACCTCGCCCATCTCTACCCCGACGACTGGCCCGTGCATCCGAAGAAGGTCACCGCCGACGACTGAGGCGTCCCTCAGCGCAGCGCCCAGCAGGCGACCGCCGTCGCAGCGGCGACATTGAGCGAGTCCACGCCGTGCTGCATCGGAATCGACACGACGGCGTCCGCCTGAGCGATCCAGTGTGCCGAGAGGCCATCGCCTTCGGTGCCCACGACGACGGCCAGCTTGTCGGGGACCCCGGCCGCGACGAACGCGTCCAGGTCGATCGCATCGGTGGTGAGCGCGAGCGCCACCACCGTGAAACCCGCCTGCCGTAGCGTCGGCAACGCCGTGGCCCAGTCGTCGACGCGGGCCCACGGCAGGGAGAACACGGTGCCCATGCTGACCTTGACGGCCCGCCGATACAGCGGGTCCGCGGCCCGAGGGGCGAGCAGGACGCCGTCCCAGCCCAGCCCGGCCGCGTTACGCAGGAGAGCACCGACGTTGGTGTGGTCGACGATGTCCTCGGCGACGACGAGCCTTCGGGCCCCCAGCAAGTCCGACATGGGAGTCGGGGGTCGGCGATGCAGCGAGGCCAGGGCCCCACGGTGGACGTGGAACCCGGTGACGGCCTCGGCCATCGCCTCCGACACGACGTACAGCGGGACGTCCTCGTGCGGCGCCAGCACGTCGGAGAGCCCCGGCAGCCAACGCTCCGCGAGCAGGAACGAGCGCGGCGAGTAGCCCGCCTCCAAAGCGCGGCGGATGACCTTCTCGCCCTCGGCGATGAACAGGCCGCGTTCCGTCTCGATCGCCTTGCGCAGCGACGTGTCCCGCAACGCGACGTAGTCGGCCAGCCGGGGATCGGAGGGGTCGGTGACGGGGATCAACATCAGGTCACAAGACCCGCACGTGTGCGCGCCACGCGTCCCACCAGCCGGGATCGGTACTGGTGGCGCCGCCGCCCCGGTTCCACACGCCCAAGTACAGTTCGCGCGCGGTTCCGGAGACGGTGGCGTCCGCCGGTTCGTCGGCGCCCACCCGGGTCACGGCGGCCCGATCCCCGGCGATGCTCAGCAGCCAGGAACGGCCAGCGTCCGTGGCGTCCATCCGGACCCGCCGGGTAGGCGTGGCGCGCAGCGGCGCATCCCGCACCCAGAAGCCCGTCAAGAACTCGTCCACGCCATCGGCGGCCAGCCCCGGCGCCAGCCAGACCTCCGACGCCGCCACCTCCCGGCCGAGCCGCGCGGCCATCGCGTCGAGGGCGTGCACAGACGTCTCGTGGACCATCCGGCGCAGCCAGGCGTCCCGCATCGCCGGGGCGCCGGGAAGGAAGAACTCCCCCTCGGCGTCCGCGGGTGTGGTCGCCAACACGTTGAGGAGGTCGACCAGGCCGTCGTCCAGCCAGCCCAGCAGATCGGGAACCAGGGCCGCCTCGGCGAGCACCTCGGCCTCTGGCCGCTCGGGACGATGCTCCAGCCGATCGGCCGCCCAGCGGTGCACCTGTCCCGTGTGGGCGACCAGGTCGGCAACGCTCCATCCCGGGCACGTCGGGACGGCTGCGTTCAGCCCGGCGCTGGCCGCGTTCGTCCGCAACACGGCACCGGCGTCGCCGAGCGCCTCCCCCATGGCCCGGAAGTCCTGCACCTCGATCATGGGCGACACCTTAGTTCGTCCCGGCCCCCTCGCCGGACGCGCCGCAGGCCACCGCGCCGCTATCTTGGCGGCGTGCAACCGCTCGGCGCCAGCAGTCTGATCCAGTCCTCCGTCCCCGGGGACACCGGCCGCTGGCGAGCGCTCCTGCGCGCGCCCCGGCTCGACGCCTTGGTGCGCCGCACCGACGGTGGCACCGTGCTGCTCGACCACTACCACCGTCCCCAGGGCCGCCCCGACCGTGGCTGGACCCGAGGAGCGACCCTCACCGAGGGCTCCGTGGCGCCCGCCGCCCTGGCGCAGTTGCCCGATCGCTGGACGCCCCGGTGGCGTCCCGGCGTCATGGTCGCGCTGGTCCCCGAGCCGGGCAGAGTCACCGCGTGGACGCACGATCCGGCCGCGGACGCCGTGCAGTGGCGTCGCGTCGCCGACCTGGGCCCCGGCGAGGGCGTTGCTCTCACCACCCAGGCGGGAACGCTCCACGCCCTGGTGAGGCACGACCAGATCGTGCGTCACTGGGTCTCCCTCGACGCCGCCACCTGGCAGGGAGGAGCCCCCGTGGGGGCGGCGGCGGGGACGCCCGCCCTCCTCGCCTCCGGGGGTGGCCTCCTCGCGGCACTCCCCCACCACGACCACGTCCACCTTCTCACGGGACGCCCCGGCCGCGGATGGGAGTCCCTGGGCCACATTCCTGCCGCGTCCGACGTCCCCGCCTTGGCCCCCCTCTCGCGAGGCCGTGCCGTGCTGGCCGTCCCCGAGCCGGGCGTCGGGCTGGCGTGGTGGCAGGGACCGGCCACCGAGACGGCCTGGACGCCGATGCCGGCGGCGGTGCCCGACCTCGCCGCGCACCTGCACGTGGCCGCGGTCGCCCTGTGCGCCACCTCTCTCGGCAGCGGCGTGGACGCCTCCCCTCTCGGGCTGGGCGCAATCAACCTGGGCGGCACCCGGCAAGCGGTGGGCCGGCGAGACGGCTGGCTGCAGGCCCTGGTCGCCGACGAGGAGGCCATCGTGTTGTGGCATCGCGAGCAGCGCGGCTCCCCCGGTGATCACCGCGATGCACGCTGGGTTCCCGCCGCCGCGCTCCGCGTCCACCTCGGCACCCCGCCGCCCCGCGCGGCACAGGCGTCCCGCAAGGTGGCGCAGGTCAGCGGCGAGACCGACTCCCAGCCGTGGGCCCAAGCCCCCCGCACCACGCTCAGCCGCTCCGATTCGGTGTCCGGGGTCCGCGGCACCGATCTGGGCGTCCGGGTCGAGGTAGGTGACGCCTCGGTGATGCTGTTCGGCGACACCCACTGGCATCGCGGCCGCTGGGCCACCCGCGACTCGCTGGCACTGATCCGCGACCCCGGCGACGACCACCCCGCATTCGAGTTCCATGGCGGGCCGCTGCGTTTCCGGGGCCTGGGCACGACCATGACCGAGTACGACGTCCCGCTGGACGGCTTCACCCATGAGGGCCGCTGGTACGTGTTCACCTCGTCCAACCACTTCGCGCGACACCAGGTGATGGGCCGATCCCTCCTGGCCCGCGCCGACGACCCCGTCTCCGCCATCACCGGGGCGACGCGCCGCCCCTTCCGGTTCACCGCCCTGGCGCAGGTGTCCGATCTGTACTTCATCAACGTTGCGGTGCAACCACTCGCACGGGAGTCGGCGCAGGTCCCGTTCGCCGACGGTGCCCCGTTGTTCGGCCTGTGGGGATCGGGGTCGTATCGTGCCGATGATCTGCGGTTCGCCGTCCTGGATGCGTCCCAGGGGCTCGCCCAGCCGAGGCTGGCGTATCTGAGCGGTCTGGACGCCGGAGTGCCGGCCTGGTCGGCGCACGAATCCGACGCGATGGCGCTGGTGCGCGGCTCCTTCGGCGAGGTGAGCGTCCGGTGGGTGCCCGCCCTCGCGTCGTACGCCCTGCTGTCCATGAGCGGCCCCGAGGACTCGGCGGGAGGCTCGATCGTGCTGCGCACCTCCCCCACGCCGTGGGGGCCCTGGAGTGAACGCCGGGTGCTGTTCGACTGGATCGCCGACGGTCTCTCCTTCGGCGACCCATCACGGCGGTTCATCCGCGCCTTCGAGCAGGACGACCCGGTCGGCGACGCCATCTTCGCCGCCCAGGCGGGCCGTCCGGGTGGTGCCTACGCCCCCTACCTCTACGATTCCGCCGTGGTCCCCGGCGGCGTCCGGTTGCGCTACACGCTCTCCACCTGGAACCCCTACCAGGTGGTGCTCATGGAGCACCTGCTGACCCCCGACGATCTGGCCGCGCTGGACGTACCTCGCGGCTAGGGTTGCCGGGTGGCCATCCGGGGAATCAAGCTCGACTACTTCCTGCTCGCGATCATCGCGGCGGCCGTCACCGCCACCTTCTGGCCTGCTTCCGGCACCGGCGCGACCGTGCTGTCGTGGGCCACGAAGGTCGCCATCTTCTGCCTGTTCTTCCTCTACGGCGCCCGCCTACACCCGCGCGAAGCGCTGGCCGGGTTGACACACTGGCGGCTCCACCTGGTGATCCTGGCGAGCACCTTCATCGTGTTTCCCCTGGTGGGCCTGCTGATCGCCCGGCTCCCCGCCCAGGTGATCTCGCCCGCACTCATCCCAGGCCTCGTCTACGTCACCTTGTGCCCCTCGACGGTGCAAAGCTCCATCAACTTCACCTCCATCGCGCGGGGCAACGTCGCCGGGGCGATCGTGAGCGCCTCCGCGTCCAACCTGCTGGGGGTCTTCCTGACCCCCTTGCTCGCGATCGCGCTGATGAACACCTCCGGGCAGGCGGACGTCGGCCTGGACTCGATCCTCGACCTGATGGGCCAGATCCTGCTGCCGTTCATTCTCGGCCAACTGTCTCGTCGCTGGACGGCAGAGTTCGTGACCAAACACAAGAAGCTCAAGCTGTTCGACCAGGTCTCCATCGTGCTCGTGGTCTACTCGGCGTTCTCCGAGGGCGTCCGCGAGGGCATCTGGGGGATGGTGAGCATCCGCGACATCGTCGCCCTGATCGCCGTCTGCCTCGTGATGCTCGGGTTCATGCTGTGGCTCACCTGGTGGGGCGCCCGGCGGCTGCGGTTCAACCGCGGCGATGCCATCGCCATTCAGTTCTGCGGCACCAAGAAGTCGCTGGCCACCGGGTTACCGATGGCGACCGTGCTGTTCGCCTCGCAACCGATCGGGCTCATCATGCTGCCCCTGATGGTGTTCCATCAGGCGCAACTCATGGCCTGCTCCTGGCTGGCGACCCGGTACGCGCGTCAGGCGGACGCTGACGCGGCCCCCAGCCCGCAGGCTGAGTGACCGCGTCCGCGTGAGGGCGCCGCTCAGGCCTCAGCGACCGGCGCCCATGCCGGCCCGGTCTGCCCCAGGGTGTCGTCAAGCTTGGCGAAGATCGGCGTCGGCTTGGCCAACGGCGTCCCCGCCTGGATCGGGGTCGACTCCCAGCGCGCCGCCTCACCGGCGTAGTCGCCCATGAGCACGGGGTAGGAGGGGCCACCCTCCTCGTCGACCTCGACGATCCGCGGCTGCGCCGCCCACACGCCGGACCCGCCGAGCGCCTCGAACACCTTCTGGGCCGCATGTGGCATGAACGGCGTCAGCAACGTGTTGCAGTCGGCCACGGCCTGCAGCGCCACGTGGAGGATCGTGTCGCGCCGGACCGGATCGTCCTTCTTCTTCCACGGCTCCTGATCCGACAGGTATTTGTTGGCCAGCGACACGAGCCGCATCGCCTCGCCGATGCCCTGCTTGAAGCGGGCTCGCTCCAGCAGCGCCCCCACCGTCGCGAAGGACGCGCGCGCCGCGTCCAGCAGGGCCTCATCGTCGGCGGTGAGCTCCCCCGCCTCCGGGATGGCCCCCACGTTCTTGTGCGCCATGGAGATCGATCGGTTGACCAGGTTGCCCCACTCGTTGGCCAGCTCGAAGTTCACCCGGCGGACGAACTCGTCCCAGGTGAAGTCGGTGTCCTGGTTCTCGGGACCCGCGACGGCAATGTAGTAGCGCAGGGCATCGGGGCCGAACTCGGCCAGGAAGTCGCGCACGTAGATCACCTTGTTGCGCGAACTGGAGAACTTCGACCCCGACATGGTCAAGAACTCCGAGCTCACGATCTCGGTCGGCAGGTCCAGCACGCCGAACGCGCTCGGGGTGCCCCCGCGGGAACCCTCCCCGTTGGCGCCGATCAGCATCCCGGGCCAGATCACCGTGTGGAAGGTGATGTTGTCCTTGCCCATGAAGTAGTAGGACTCCGCGTCCGCGTTCGTCCACCAGTCCTTCCAGGCGTCGGGGCGCCCGGCGCGGCGCGCCCACTCGACCGACGCCGACAGGTACCCGGTCACGGCGTCGAACCACACGTAGATGCGCTTCATGTCGGCGTCCTGCCAGCCCTCGATGGGGATCCGGACGCCCCAGTCGAGGTCGCGGGTGACCGCGCGCGGCTTGAGGTCCTTGGCGAACTCGGTGGAGAACCGGATCACGTTCGGACGCCAGTCGGTGCGCGTGCCCAGCCAGGCCTGGAGGGACTCGGCCAGCGCGGGCAGGTCGAGGAAGAAATGCTCGGTCTCGATGAACTCCGGCACCTCGCCGTTGATGCGGCTGTGCGGGTTGATCAGATCGATGGGGTCGAGCTGGTTGCCGCAGTTGTCGCACTGGTCGCCGCGGGCCCCCTCAAAGCCGCAGATCGGGCAGGTGCCCTCGATGTAGCGGTCGGCCAGCGTCCGGCCGGTCGAGGGCGAGATGGCACCCAACTGCCGCTGAGCGACCACGTAGCCGTTGTCGTACAGCGACCGGAACAACTCCTGCACCACGGCGGCGTGGTTGAGCGTGGTCGTGCGGGTGTACAGGTCGTAGGACAGCCCCAGGCCCTGAAGGTCCTCGACGATGATCCGGTGGTACTTGTCGGCCGTCTCGCGCGCCGTCAGCCCCTCGCCGTCGGCCTTCACCTGGATCGCGGTGCCGTGCTCATCGGTGCCCGACACCATCAGCACGTCCTTGCCCGCCATGCGCTGATACCGCGCGAAGACGTCCGCTGGGACGGCAAAGCCGGACACGTGTCCGATGTGCCGGGGGCCATTCGCGTACGGCCACGCAGCACAGGTGAGGATCCGAGAAGTCATGCCCGGATTCTATGGCCTGGCCCGGACCCCCATCGCGACAGCGGCAACCACATGGACCTCATATGTCACGGAGATGACCTGCACACGTCGCAATGGTTACCATCATGAGGTGACCCCTGAGCTGGTCCTTCTCATCCTTGTGGTGGGCACCGCCCTCGCGTTCGATTTCACCAATGGCTTCCATGACACGGCCAACGCCATGGCGACCTCGATCGCGACCGGAGCCCTCAAACCACGCGTCGCCGTCCTGCTGTGCGCGGCGTTGAACCTGGTCGGCGCCTTCCTGTCCGTGGAAGTCGCCTTGACCGTCACCAATGCGATCGTGCGCATCCAAAACGCCGACGGGACGCCTCGTGCCGACCTCTTGGCCGACGGCGGGCACTCGCTCCTGCTGGTCCTGCTGGCGGGTCTGGCGGGTGCCATCACCTGGAACCTGTTCACCTGGCTGCGCGGGCTCCCCTCCAGTTCCTCCCACGCCATGTTCGGCGGCCTGGTGGGCGCCACCATCGCCGGGCTCGGCGTCGAATCCGTGAAGTGGGTCGGCAGCGGCTCCACCCTCGACGGTGTCGTCGGCAAGGTGATCCTCCCGGGCCTCGCCTCGCCGGTGATCGCGGCTCTGGTCGCCACCGTCGGAACCTGGCTGGTGTTCCGCATCGCCCGCGGCGTCGCCGCCTCCACCATGGACCGCGGCTTCCGCTGGGGCCAGATCGGCACCGCCTCACTGGTCTCCCTGGCGCATGGAGCCAACGACGCCCAGAAGACGATGGGGGTCATCACGCTCGCGCTCATCGCGTCGGGCACCTGGACGAACACCCATGAGATCCCGCTGTGGGTCAAGATCGCCTGCGCCCTCGCCATCGCGTCGGGCACCTGGATCGGGGGCTGGCGCATCATCCGGACCATGGGCAAGGGCCTCGTCGAGATCTCGTCGCCGCAAGGCATGGCCGCCGAGGCCGCGTCCGCAGCGGTCATCCTGTCGAGCTCCCAACTCGGCTTCGCCCTCTCGACCACGCACGTGGCGACCGGCTCGATCCTCGGCTCGGGGCTGGGCCGCAAAGGCGCGACGGTGCGCTGGGGACTCGCCGGGAAAATGGCCATCGCCTGGCTCATCACCCTGCCCGCCTCCGCCGCCGTCAGCGCCGGTTTGTGGCTGTGCGCCCACCTGCTCGGCGACTGGTGGGGGCCGCTGTTCACAGTGGCGGTCATGGCCAGTCTGGCCCTGTGGATGTTCCTGCACAGTCGTCAGGCGCCGATCAGCCCCGACAACGTCAACGACGCCTGGGAGGTCCCCGACTCCCCCGCCCCGCTGTCGGAGTCGGCACATGAGAAGGTGGCGTCCTGATGGGGCAACTGCTCGCTGCGCTGGACGCGGTCTGGAAGGTGACCGCCGTGGGTCTCGTCTTGGGCGCGGGTCTGCCCGCACTGTTCAGCCTCGGAGTGCGCGCACAGGCGTCGGGAAAGCGCGCCTGGGCCGCCGCGAGCTACGCCGTCGTGGGGCTGGCGGTCGTGGCCGGTATCGCCGTCATCGTCGCGCACGGCCTCGGCTTCAAGCTGTAGCCGAGACCGCCCGCGTCATCGGTTCAGATCGTCGGCGCCGAACGCCTGCGGCAGCACCTGGTCCATCGCCCAAACTCCGTCAGGGGTGTCCACCAGGAGCGCGGCCCCGCCGTGCTCCCAGAGCAACTGCCGGCAGCGTCCACACGGCATGATGCGCTCCCCCGCCTTGTTACAGCAGGTGAACGCGAGCAACCGCCCGCCGCCGCCGTTGACCAGGTCCCCGATCAACCCGCACTCGGCGCACAGCGTCACGCCATAGCCGGCGTTCTCGACATTGCACCCGGTCACGAGGCGACCGTCAGACACGAGGGCGGCCGCCCCTACGGGATAGCCCGAGTAGGGCGCGTAGGCCCGCGCGCAGGCCTCCCGGGCCGCGGCCCGCAGCCCCTCCCAATCGGGCGGAGGCACTGCGGTGTCGCCGACCACGGCCGCGGTCACTTCGTGTACGGGACGCCGTCGGCCTTGGGGCCGCGCGAACGTCCGATCAGGCCGGCCACGGCCACGATGGTGGCCAGGTACGGCAGCATCAGCAGGAACTGGCTGGGCATCGGAGCGTTCAGGGACTGCAACTGCGAGGCGAGCTGCGTGACGAATCCGAAGAACAGCGCCATCAACGCGGCCCGCACCGGATGCCAGCGGCCCATGATCACCGCGGCCAGCGCGATGAAGCCGTTGCCGACCGTGATGTCCTTGATGAACCCGCCCGTCGAACCGATGGTGAAGTAGGCCCCGCCAAGTCCGGCGAACATGCCACCCACCAGCACCGCCATCCATCGGGTTCGACGCACGTTGATGCCCACCGTGTCGGCTGCCTCCGGGTGCTCGCCGACCGACCGGACGCGCAGCCCCCAGCGGGTGCGGTACAGCAGGAACGCCACGACGATCACGGCGATCAAGGCGATGTAGACCAGGGGCGACTGGTTGAACAATGCCGGGCCCAGCAGCGGGATGGCCGACAACCCGGGGATCGCCACCCGCGAGAGCTGCGGCGCCGCGTTCAGGGTCGCGCTGTTGGGCTGCACGAGCTGGTCGAAGAGGAAGCCGGTGACGCCGGAGGCCAGCAGGTTCAACACGACGCCCAGCACCACCTGGTCGACGAGGTACTTGATCGAGAACAGGGCCAGCAGCGCCGCCATCGCGACGCCGGCGGCCATCGCCGCCAGCATGGCTGCGACGAGCGAGCCCGTGATCGACCCGACGGTGGCCGCCGTGAACGCCGCCACGAGGAACTCGCCCTCGATGGACACGTTCACCACGCCTGCGTTCTCGCACAGCACGCCGGCCAGGGCGCCGAACACCAGCGGGGTCGCGAGCACGATCGTGCCCGAGAGCTGGTTGGCCACCGGGAACGGGAAGGCGCTGCCGGAACCCGCCCAGGCGACGAAGCCGAACGCCACCGCGAAGCCTGCGACGACGGCGGACCAGGTCCGCAGCGAGCCCGTGAGTCGCCCGCTGAGGAAGCCCGCCCCGACAACGGCGGTGATCAGCCCGCACACGAGCGCGGTCGCCATGCCGGGAACGACGATCGTGGGCAGCGGAACCGCGGCGAACGCGTCCGACAGGGCGAACGCGGCGTCGCCGCGGGCCCGGAAGGACAAGATCGCCAGCAGGACGCCGAGCCCCACCAGCAGGCCGCCGGTGGACAGCCGGGCGCGCCGGGCAGCCCGGGACTCGGTGACCTTCAGTTCAATGGGCGCATCATCCATCAGCGCCATCGGGTCAACGGTGGTCATGCTTCACCTCCGACGAGGCTGGTCGCGGCAGGGGCCTTGATCTTCGGCAGCAACGCGCCCACGAGGGCCGGCGCCGCAACGAAGAGCACGATGAGCGCCTGCAGGACGGTGGACAGGGTCAGCGGCGTCTGCGCGATGCTCTGCATCGCCAGCCCACCGGCGTGCAGCCCACCGAACAGCAGGCCCGCCAAGACGGTGCCCAGCGGCTTGCTGCGCCCCAGCAGGGCGACCGTGATGGCGTCGAAGCCGACCGTGCCGACCAACCCGATCGACAACGGCGTGGCGACCAGGTCGGCGCCCGGACCGAGCGCGTACTGGACACCCGCCAGGCCACAGAGCAGGCCCGAGAGCGCCATGGTGATCATGGTGACGTTGGGCACGTTCATGCCTGCCGTCCCTGCGGCGGCCGGGTTGGCGCCCACGGCGCGGATCGCGAACCCGAGCGTGGACCGGTCCAGCAGCCACCACACCGCAACCGCGGCCGCCAAGGCGACCAGGAAGCCGACATTGAGCTGCCGGAACAGGATCGGGAAAGCGGCGGTGTCGTGGATCACCGGGGCGATCGGGTCGACGCGCCCCGGACGCAGGAAGGCGGGCGTGGACAGCAGCCACGACAGCGCCTGCAGCGCGACGTAGTTGAGCATGATCGTGACGATGACCTCGTGCGCGCCCGTACGCGCCTTGAGGAAGCCGACGATGCCGCCCCAGATGGCACCCGCGATCAGGCCGCCGATGACGGCGACGATCAGGTGGATGACCGGCGGAAGCTGGAGGGCGAAGCCCAGGTAGGCGGCTGCGATGGAACCCCAGATGGCCTGCCCCTGAGCGCCGATGTTGAACAGGCCGGCACGGAAGCCGAGCCCGACTCCGAGGCCGGCGCAGATCAGCGGTGCCGCCTGCCAGGCGGTCGCAGCGAGCGCGTTCGGGGATCCGACCGCCCCCAGGACCAACGCCCCGTAGGCGCTGGAGACCTTGGCCCAGGATGCGCCGAGCGGCAGCCCCGGGGCGGTGAACAGGTAGGCGTACTGGGTGATGACGTCCGGGTCGGACACGACCATCAGCACCGCACCGGCGATCAGCGCCAGCACGATCGAGCCGGCCGTGATCGCCCACGTCCTGCCCCGCTCACGCCACACCGCCGCGTTCGCGGCCTCAGCCATGATCCTCCTCCTTCGTCGGGGCGGCCTGCCCGGCCTGCCCCACCTTGGTGGCTTCCTCGAACGGGACGCCCGCCATCATGAGGCCCAGCACTTCGCGGGGGGTGTCCGGGGCCACGATGCCCACCACCTTGCCGCGATACATCACCAGCACACGGTCAGCGAGTGCTTCGACCTCGTCGAGTTCCGTCGAGACCAGCAGGACGGCGGTCCCCTGGTCGCGTTCCTCCACGAGTCGCTTGTGCAGGAACTCGATCGCCCCGACGTCGACGCCGCGGGTGGGCTGGCTCGCCACCAACACCGCCAGGGGGCGGCTCAGTTCCCGAGCGAGGATGACCTTCTGCTTGTTGCCCCCCGACAGGCTGGAGATCGGGTCGGACACCGACTGCGCGCGGATGTCGAACTCGACCTTGCGCTCCTCGGCGTTGGCCAGGATCGCCCCCCAGTTGAGGGCCACTCCCTTCGCGAAGGGCGCATCGGTGGCGCGGTTGAGGATGAGGTTCTCGGCGATCGTGAAGTTGCCGACGAAGCCGTCCACCTCGCGGTCCTCGGGCACGAAGCCCATGCCCGCGTCGATCGTGGCCCGCGGTGACGCCTTCGTCAGCGTGACGCCGTCCATGACGATCTCGCCGCTGAGCGGGGCAACATTGCCCAGCATCGCGTCGGCGAGTTCGGACTGGCCGTTGCCCTGGACGCCCGCCACGCACAAGATCTCGCCCCCGGCGACCTCGAAACTGACCCCGTCCACGACGATGCCGCCGGCGGGGTTGGCCACCCGCAGGTCCCGGACGGCAAGCCGGGTGGCGCCGGGGTGGGCGGGTGTCTTCTCGACCCGCAGGTCGACGGCGCGGCCCACCATCAGCTCGGCGAGGTCGGCTTCGGAGCTGTGCGGCTCGGCGTGACCGACGATCTTGCCGCGCCGCATGACGGTGATCCGGTCGGCGATGGCCCGGACCTCGCGCAGTTTGTGGGTGATGAAGACGATGCCCTTGCCCTCGTCGCGCAGCGACTGCATGACGCGCATCAGATCGTCGATCTCCTGCGGGGTCAAGACGGCGGTCGGCTCGTCGAAGACGAGGAAGCGCGCGTCGTTGGCGAGCGCCTTGAGGATCTCCACCCGCTGCTGCACGCCGACGGGCAGATCCTCGATCAAGGCGTCCGGCTCCACCGGCATGCTGTAGCGCGACGACAGTTCCAGGACGCGTTTGCGCGCCGATGCCGCGTTCAGCAGGGCACCGCCCTCGCGTCCGAGCATGAGGTTCTCGGTGACGCTGAAGACGTCGACGAGCATGAAGTGCTGATGAACCATCCCGATGCCGGCCGCCATGGCCTCGCGCGGGTTGTTGAAGACGTGCGCGGCGCCGTCGATGACGATCTCGCCGTCGTCGGGCTCCAGCAGCCCGTACAGAACGTTCATCAACGTCGACTTGCCTGCGCCGTTCTCGCCCAGCAGACAGTGGATCTCTCCAGGCCGGACGTCCAGATCGACCTGATCGACGGCGGTGAACGATCCGAATCGCTTGGTGATCCCCCTCAGTTCGAGTCCGCCGACGGGTGTGTCCTGCTCCACGATGCTGTTCCCCCCTGTGGGTGTGGTGCGCTCACGCCGACGCAGCGGGAGGCAGCGCGCAAACGCGCCCCCCGCTGCGTCAGATGGATGCTTAGGACTCGACCTTGAGGGTGCCGGCCTCGATGTCCTTCTTCATCTGCTCGATCTCAGACTTGGTCTGATCGGAGACCTTGCTGTCCCACTCGTGGAAGGGGGCCAGGTAGGCGCCACCGTTGGCGAGGGTCCCGATGTAGGCCTCGTTGGTGAAGGTGTTGTCCTTGGACTCCTTGATCGCCTCGAGTACCGCGGCGTCCATGCCCTTGCCGACCGAGCTGGGGATCACGGAGGCGTACTTCGGCATCGACAAGACACCATCGGAGTCGACCCACAGGGATGCGACGTTGCCGTTGGACTCGGCCGCGACCTGCAGCCCGCCCTCGGAGGCGGGGCCGGCGACGGGGAGGATGATGTCGGCGCCCTGGGCGACCAGGTTGCTGGCCAACTGCTTGCCGCCGGCGACGTCAGAGAACTGGTTGCCGGGGATGAAGGAGCCGGTCTTGCTGGCGCGATCCCAGCCGACGACCTTGACCGAGGTGCCCTTCTGCTTGTTGTAGTGCGCCACACCCTGGGCGTAACCGTCCATGAAGATGGTCACGGTCGGGTACGGGGCGCCGCCGTAGGTGCCGACCGTCCCGGTCTTGGACAGGGACGCCGCCAGGTAGCCGGCGAGGAAGGACGGCTCAGCGGTGTTGAAGGTCAGGCCCTTCACGTTGGCCTCGGGGGCCTCGTAGGAGTAGTCGACGATCGCGTAGTCGATGTCAGGGTTGGCCTTGGCCGAGGCGGCGGTGGCGTCACCGAGGGCGAAGCCGACGGTGACGATGATGTTGCACTTGGCCTCCACCATCTTCTGCACGTTGGCGGCGTAGTCCGCGATGGTCTGGCTCTGCAGCTCCCGGATCTGGATGCCGAGCTGCGACTCGGCGTCCTTCAGGCCCTTGTACGAGGTCTCGTTGAACGACTTGTCATCGAAACCGCCCTCATCGGAGACCATGCAGGCGAGGAAGTTGCTCGCGCTGGTCGACGACGAAGGAGTGGACGTGGCGGCCGGGGGCGGGGTCGCACAACCGGCCAGCAGCATCGCAGCTACCAGGCCGGAACCAATCAGGGACTTCTTCACGAATGCCTCCTTGGCACGGATTTTTCTTGGGGCCGATGCGGCCTTCCAGTCGAGCGATCCTAGCGTTGCGGGGCCCGATGACGAGGGTTTCCAGCCCTGCACCACCACGTTGATACCGCTTTGTAACGTCACGCGACCTGACGCACCAAGGCCCCCGCGGCGTCGATCATCGCGAGCGTCTCCTCCCGCCAGGTCGGCGCCTGAACGCGATACGGACCGGTGGCCAGCGACACGACGACCGCGGACGCGCGCAGCCGCAGCTCGATCGGGTCCACCCGCTCGTCGAAGACGGGGACCCAGGACCGCAACAGTGCGTGCACACCGGCCGTCTGGGAAGCCGACATGCCCGAGATGGTGCTCATGTGAGCGATCAGGCAGGCGAGATCGTCGGCGCGCCGGCCGGGCCCGATGGTGTCGATGTCGAGGATCCCGACGACCTTCCCCCCGGCGACGTGCACCTGTCCCTCATGGAAGTCACCGTGGGTGGGCTCGGTGCCAGGTGGCAGCCCGCGCAGGCCGGAGCGCACCTCCTTGGTGATCCACTCCAGCGCCGAGCGAGCCTGCGGCAGCGCGGTCGCGATCATGCCCGCATAGTGCTCCAGCGCGTCGGCCCACGGTGGGCGGCGTTCCAGGCCTGCGACGGCGCTCGGCATGGCGTCCAGGATGCCGATGAGTTGCTCGGCGGTGCAGGACCGGCCGGGCTGGAACAGGGCGCGCGCCAGTGAGTCCCCCCGAAGGGCGCCGAGCACCAGGAGGTGGTCCGGCGTGCGGGCCAGGACGGGCGGAGCGGGAACGCCGGCGTCCAGCAAGAGCCGGTGACGGCGGGCGACCGGGTCGATCGTGCTCTCCCGCAGCACCTTGGTGTAGAAGGTCGCGCCATCGACGACCGTGTCGCGCAGGACCGCCCGTCGACGGGGCCGGTAGGTCATCATCTCCAGCGTCAGATCCGTAGGCGCCAACGGACCCTCGACGACGCGATAGTCCGTCAGGATGGCGGCCATCGAGGCGGCATAGGCGGCTCGGGGAAGCCCGGGGAGTTCGGGATCGTTGGGGTACAGCCATACCGCCACCTCGCGATCCCCGTCGGCGAAGATCTCGGCGCGGACATCGGCCTCGCTCGGGCCCTGCACCCGGGCGCTGACGCCCAGCAGTTCGTGACGTTCCCCGCTGGGCCAGGCCACGCGCGCCGCGTAGGTCGCGGTGGTCGAACTACGGGGCTGGGCATCGACATGGTCGAGTTCCCACTCCTGAAGCAGGCCCCCGGCGTGGCGGACCGCCGCCTCCAGCAAGCCCCCGACCTGGGGCCCGGTCAGCAGCTCCGCCCCGTCGTCGGCGGGCATGGCGAACCTGTTACTCGGCCGCCGGCTCGGGCTTGAGCGCACCGAGGCGATCGAGCCGCACCCGGGCCACACGCCGGCCGTCGAGCTCGGTGACGGTGAACTGGAACTCCGCGCCCTCGTCTTCCTCACCCTCGGGGTGGAACAGCAGGCTGGTCACGTGGTCTCCCACCGCGGGCACCTGCCCCAGCTCGGCCATCAGGTAGCCCGCCACCGTGTCGTAGGGCCCTTCGGGGATCTGGTAGCCGTAGGACTCGTCGAACTCCTCCAAGGTGGTGAGCCCGTCGAGGTCCGTGGCGTGAGGATTGGGTTCCTCCCGGTCGAACTCGTCGGTGATGTCGCCGATGAGTTCCTCCACCAAGTCTTCGATCGTCACGATGCCCGCCGTGCCGCCGTACTCGTCCGACACGATGACCATGTGGTCGTTCTGGGACTGCATCTCGGTCAGGGCGTGCAGGATGCGCACCGTGCCGGGCAGCGAATGGATGGGACGCACGAGCTGCCGGATGGGGGCCTGGCGGGTGGCAGGATCCAGGTCGAACAGATCCCGGACGTGCAGGAAGCCGATGACGTCATCGACGTCGGTGCCGATGACCGGATACCGGGAGTGGGCGCCGTCGCGCACCACGCGGATCGCCTTGCTGGCCGCCATGTCGGCATCCAGGAAGTCGACCTCGGTGCGCGGCACCATGGCCTCGCGCAGCGTCACCTGCCCGGCCGCGAACACCTCGTCGACGATGTGGCGTTCCTCATCGCCGAGCGTCACCGAACTCGACACCATGGCGCGGAGTTCCTCGTCGGTGACCTCCTCGCGGGACGCATGGGGATCCCCGCCCAGCACCCGGACGACGACGTTGGTCGAGACGCCCAGGAACCAGATCACCGGACGCATGATCTTCGCGATCACATTCACCAGCGGACCCAGCGTCAGGGAGTAGGCCTCGGCGCGCTGCATGGCGAGCCGCTTCGCGGTGAGCTCGCCCAAAACGATGGAGAAGTAGGAGATCACGATCGTGATCAGGACCGTCGACAGCCCGCCGGCCACCCCGTCGGGGACTCCCCAGCCGAGGAACACCGGCGTCAGGAGCGGAGCGAAGTTGTCGGCACCGAACGAGGCCGCCAGGAAGCCGGCCAGCGTGACGCCGATCTGCACCGCGGAGAGGAACAGGTTGGGGTCGGCGGCCAGACGAGCCACGGTCGCGCCGCGCTTGCCCCGGCCGCTCAACGCCTTGACCTGGCTGTCGCGGAGCGACACCAGGGCCATCTCTGCCGCGGCGAACACACCGCCGATGATGATGAAGAGCAGCACCAAGAGTGCGTTCGACACGGTCGTGTTCACCCGGTCATCGTACCGGGGTCCGCTCGCGGCCCCGGCTGATCGTCCCGGGTGCCGGGGTGGAGCCCGGCGTCCGCGTGGCGGGTAGGCCTGGTCTAGGGTGTCCGGCATGGGTGTCGACGCGACCGTGGACCAGCGCATCGTGGCTGTGGTGGTGGCCTGGAACAGGCGCGATCTGCTCGCCGAGAACCTCGCCGGGCTGGCAGCCCAGACGCGGCCACCGGACGCGGTCGTCGTCATCGACAACGCCTCCACCGACGACTCCGCAGCGCTCGCCGCCCGGCATCCGGTCGTCACCGAGGTGGTGTCCCTGCCGACGAACACCGGCGGCGCGGGCGGATTCGCCGCGGGCATCGCTCGGGCGATCATCGCGCATGGCGCCGAGGCGGTCTGGATCATGGACGACGACACCGTCCCGACGCCCACCGCCTTGGAGGAGTTGCAGCGAGCCCGCGTCCGCTACCCCGGTCGCGTCACGCTCGCGGCCTCCCGCGCCGATTGGCGCGACGGCCGCGAGCACCCCATGAACCTGCCCCGGGAACGTCTGGGCACCTCGACGCTGGAGCGACGTTCGGCCCGGCTCGTCGGCGGCATCCCCATCCGGTCGGCCTCCTTCGTGTCGATCCTGCTGGATGCCGACGCGATCCGGACGCACGGTCTGCCGCTGGCCGACTACTTCCTGTGGAATGACGACTTCGAGTACACGGCCCGGCTGCTGCGCAAGGGCGTCGGGCTCTACGTCCCCGCCTCCCGCGTCTACCACCTGACCAAGGTGTTCGGCAGTTCGGACGCCGACCCGGGTCCCCGGTTCACCCACGAGGTGCGCAACAAGGTGTGGCTGTTCGGCCGCTCGGGGGCGCTGGGGCCCCTCGAATGGCCCCTCTACGTCGGGGCGACCGGGCGCAGGTGGGTGCGGATGGTGCTCCGGTCGAAGGATCGCTCCGCGCTGCTGGGGTACGGCCGCCAGGGGCTGCGCGAGGCCGCCGCGGCGCCGCGCACCACCACGGCTGTCCTCGCCGGGACCCCGGTGGCTCCCGATGTGGCCTCGGTTGAGGCGGGTGCTGGGCGTGGCTGAACCGTTCAGCGTGCTGATGTCGGTCTACGCAGGCGACCGACCGGCGGCCTTCGCCGCCGCCATCGCGTCGGTCACCACCGAACAGACCCTGTCGCCGTCGGAACTGGTGCTGGTGGTGGATGGCCCCGTTCCCGCCGGGATCGCCGCGGTGCTGCGCCGCGTCGAGGCCGGGGAACTGACCGGCACGGTGCCGGTCCGCCTGGTGGCGCTGCCGGGCAACGTCGGGCTCGCCCTGGCTCTGGAGGAGGGGCTGGACGCCTGTCGGCACTCGATCGTGGCCCGCGCCGATGCCGACGATCTCTCCCTGGCACACCGGTTCGCCGTGCAGGTCCCGATGGTGGCCGGAGGCTTGGATCTGGTAGGCAGCGCCCTGGTCGAGTTCGCCGAGGAGACCGGGCCCGACGGGGTCGTACGTGAACTGCCCGTCGCCGCGGCCGACATCGCCACGATGGCCCGCTTCCGAGATCCCTTCAACCATCCGACCGTGGTGTATCGCCGCGAAGCCGTCCGCTCAGCCGGCGGGTACGAACACCTCAACAAGATGGAGGACTACTGGCTGTTCGCCCGGATGATCATGGCGGGTGCCGCCGTGGCGAACACCGACCAGATCCTCGTCCGGTACCGGGTGGGAGCGGGCGCCTACGATCGTCGGGGCGGTTTCGAGATGCTACGCAGCGAACTGATCCTGCAGTGGCACTTCCGTCGCTCGGGATTCACCAGCATCGGCCAGTTCGCCCGCAACGTGCTCGTGCGGGGTGGGTACCGGCTCGTGCCGGTGTGGTTGCGGTCGGGCGCCTACCGGCGGATGGTCCGTCCCCGGTAGGCGACTGCGTCAGTCGCGTACGCCGCGCAGGAAGGCCACGGCCTCCACGCAGGGCCCGTCGAACACTTTGCGCCCCCGCTCCATGACGATCCCCCGCTCGCAGATGTCCGCCACGAGATCCAGGTCGTGGCTCACGACGACCAGGGTCTTGCCCGCCGCGACGAGCTCCTTGATCTTGGCGATGCACTTGCGCTGGAAAGGCTCGTCCCCGACCGCGAGGATCTCGTCGACGAGGAAGACATCCGGGTCGGTGTGCACCGCGACGGCGAACGCGAGCCGCAGGTACATGCCGGAGGAGTAGAACTTCACCTCGGTGTCGATGAACTCGCCGATCTCGGAGAACGCAACGATGTCGTCGAAGCGGGCGTCGATCTGCTCCTTGGTCATGCCGAGGATCGCGCCGTTGAGGTACACGTTGTCGCGGCCCGGCAGGTCGTGATGGAATCCCGCGCCCACCTCGATCAAGCCCGCCACCTTGCCTCGCACCAGTACCTCGCCGCCATCGGGGCGCATCACCCCGGAGATCAGCTTCAGCGTGGTGGACTTGCCCGAACCGTTGAAGCCCAGCAGCGCGACGGTCTCGCCCTCGCCGATCTCGAAGCTGACGTCGTCCAGCGCCTTGAACTTGGCCGACAGGTCGCCTTTGCGTCCCTTCAGCAGCCAGACGACGGCTTCCTTCATCGACCGCGTGTGCCGCAGCACGAACTCTTTGCTCAGGTCCTGGACCCGCACCATGACGTCGCTCATCACAACTCCTGCGCGAAATGGCCCTCGTGGCGGCGGAACACCCAGTCCCCCAGCACAAGCAGCAGTGCGGAGACGACCAGCGCGACCGGCGTCCAGAGGGTGAACAGGTGGGGCGGGATGCTCCAGTTACCCAGGTGCGGCACGGTGGGCGCCCAGAAGCCGTAGTGGAACAGTTCCACGGCCACCGTCAGCGGGTTCATGAAGTACAGGTTCAGCAGCCACGCCGGGGTCTCAGCTTGCACCATCGTCCAGACGTAGAGCACCGGGGAGGCCCAGGTGGCCACCATCGCGATCAGGTCGACGATGTTCTCCGCATCCCGGAAGAAGACGTTCGCGGTGGTGAACAACAGTCCCAGCCCGAGGGAGAACAGCGCGACGATCGCCACCCCGGCCAGGATCGCGGCCAGCTCGACGGGCCCGGGGATCCAGCCGACCACCAGACAGGCGGCCAGCAGGACGACGAGCTGAGGCACGAAGTGGATGCCTGCGACCCACAGCGACGAGACCGGGAACAGCTCCCGGGGAAGGTAGATCTTCTTGATGAGCTGGCCGTTGCCGACGACGGACCGCGCAGCATTGCCGAACGCTTCGTTGAAGAAGTTCATCACCGCGATGCCTGAGAACAGGTAGACGGCGTAGTTCGGCATCCCCTTGTTGAGGCCGAGGAACACGCCCATCGCCACGTAGAACACGGCGAACTGCACGGCAGGCTTGATGTAGCTCCACACGATGCCCAGGACCGAACCTCGATAGCGGACCTGGACCTCCTTGCGGACGATGAGCCGCAGGAGGTACCAGTGCCGCACCACATCACGCAGGCCTTGCCCCCTTCCGGGGGCGACCAAGGGCGCGCTCACTAGCGGGTGAGCTCGGAATCGGTGTGCGCCGCGAACGTCGCTTCCCACGCGGGGATCGACGTGATCCGCGGCAGCGCCTCACGGTAGGCGGTCCGCAACCGCGGCCATTCCATGAGCAGCCGAGCGTGCAGGCGCGTCGCCTCGACCAGGTTCTTGCGCACCACCCCGGGGTCGCGCTGATACCACGACGACGCCGTCCCTTCGGCGTTGCTGACCACGGCGGAGTCGTACTGCGACATCCGCCACCACTTGTTGTCCTGATGGGCGACGACCGCCTGCGGGCGGTCCTTCTTGGAGGCGCTGACCGGCAGCCCGATCTGACGCACCAGCGTCTTCAGTGCCCACGGCACCAGCTTGGCCACGGACGGCTGCTGGAAGCTCTGCCCGCGGCGGGGCGGCTTGCTGCTGCCCGGGGCCGGGAACTCGTCCACCCGCGGCTTGAACACGGCGTCGGTGAAGTCGGCGGCGAGCGCACGGATCTCCTTGATCCGTTCCGGCTGGATGGCGTGGAGCTGATCGGGGCCGGCGAGGATGTCGTTCAGGGCCATGATGCGGCCCGCCTCGGTGTAGTACTGCATGGAGATCAGGTGCTTCACGTCCATGTAGTTGGACTCGCGGATGAGCCGCCCGCCCCGCTCATACGGTGAATGCAACAGCGCGGCGATGACTCGGTTGCGCTCATGGAAGTAGGCCTGCCATCCGACGAGGTCGTCCTTGTCGCCCCAGCTGATGTGCCACACGGCCGCGCCGGGCAGCGAGACCGTCGGGTAGCCGGCCGCCTTGGCGCGCAGCCCGTACTCGGCGTCGTCCCACTTGATGAAGACCGGCAGGGAGAGTCCGATCTCCTTGATCACGGACGTGGGGATGAGTTCCATCCACCAGCCGTTGTAGTCCGCGTCGATACGGCGGTGCATCCACGACGTGGAGCGAAGGTTCGTGACGGCCAGGTCGTAGCCGGTCACCTGTTCGGCGACAGGCTTGTCCGGCTGGAAACGCCACGGGTTGACCACTTCGCCCATGGTGTGGAGGGCGGTGCGGTTGTAGAGGTCGAACATGTGCGCGCCGACCAGGGTCGGACGGACGCAGTAGCTGGAGAACGTGAGCAGCCGCTCGATGGACTCCGGCTCGATCACGATGTCGTCGTCGCACAAGAGCACGTAGTCGGAACCATTCTGCACGGCCTCGTACATGCCCCGCGAAAAGCCACCCGACCCGCCCAGGTTGGACTGGTTGATGATCCGCAGCCGGCCCTTCAGCAGGGCGGCTGCCTCCTCGAAGCCAGCCTGGTCGGACACCTTCTGCGAGCCCTGATCGACGATCAGGACCTCCTTGACGTGCTCCAGGGCCTCGGGAGACTGCCCCAGCGAGGTGATGTTGGCCACACAGAAGTCAGGCTTGTTCATGGTGGTGATCTCGAGGGTCACCTCGCCCAGCGGCCGACCGTGGTCCAGGCCCTGCCACGAGGCCTCGATGAGCTTCAGGGGCTGGCTGGAGGCGACCAGGTCGAACCAGTACCAGCCACCATCCCCGAAGGGCTTCAACGGCAGATCGAAGGTCACGGTCTCGGCGCCGGAGACGCGCACGGACTCCACGCGCTGCAGCGCGCCCCGAGCGTTCGACTTGTGGACGATCACCGCGCCGACGCCTTCCAGCGTCACCGACAGCCGGACGCTCTCCAGCGCCGTCCACCTCCGCCAGTAGGACGCCGGGAACGCATTGAAGTAGGTGCCGAACGACAGCCGCACCCCGGCCCGGACCGTCATGGACCGGCGATCCACCATGTCCTCGGCGTGAACCGCCTCGGATGCGCGCACCACCGTCGGAGCCTGCACCGACCGCTTGCCGTTCATGGTGTCCTTCAGCGGACCGGTCGCGGCGCCGCCGTCGACGTAGAGCGCCACGGTGTCCCGCTGGTTCTCCGCAGGCAGGATGATGCGCTGCAGCACGCGGTAGTTCGCCTCGGGAGAGGGGCGGGTGCCCACCGATTCGGTCGTCGTGGCGGTCACGCGTCCACACCTCCGCTTTCCAGCGCCACACCCTCGGCGAAGTGCGGCTTGATCTTGTTGTCGAACATGGACAGCGCAGAACCGATGGCCATGTGCATGTCGAGGTACTTGTAGGTGCCCAGGCGACCGCCGAACAGCACGTTCGGTTCGGCCTTGGCCTGGTCGCGGTACTTCAGCAGACCATCGCGGTCGGCGTCGGTGTTGATCGGGTAGTACGGCTCGTCGTCGCGGCCGGCGAACCTGCTGTACTCCCGCATGATGATCGTCGCGTCCTTGGTGTAGTCGCGCTCGGGATGGAAGTGACGGAACTCGTGGATCCGGGTGAACGGAACGTCGGCGTCGGGGTAGTTCATCACCGAGGTGCCCTGGAAGTCCTCGATGGGCAGGACCTCCTCCTCCAGGTCGATCGTGCGCCAGCCCAGCTCCCCTTCGGAGTAGCCGAAGTAACGGTCCACCGGGCCGGTGTAGACGATGGGGACGTTGCCGCGCACGTTGTCGCGGTTGATCTCCTGGGAGTCGTCGAAGAAGTCTGTTCCGAGCCGCACGTCGATGAGCGGGTGGTCGGCCATGCGCTCCAGCCAGGCGGTGTATCCGTCGGTGGGGAGGCCCTCGTGGGTGTCGTTGAAGTAGCGGTTGTCGTAGGTGTAGCGCACCGGGAGGCGGCTGATGATGGATGCCTCGAGCTGCTCGGGATCCGTCTGCCACTGCTTGGCGGTGTAGTGCTTGATGAACGCCTCGTACAACGGACGCCCGATCAGGCTGATGCCCTTCTCCACGAAGTTCTCGGGCGTCTTGTCCCCCAGTTCGGCGGCCTGCTCGGCGATGAGCGCCCGCGCCTGCGACGGCGAATACGCCGCCCGGAAGAACTGGTTGATCGTGCCCAGGTTCACCGGCATCGGGTATACCTCGCCCTGATGGGATGTGTAGACCTTGTGCACGTAGTTGGTGAAACTCGTGAACCGGTTCACGTACTCCCAGACCCGCTCGTTGCTGGTGTGGAACAGGTGCGCACCGTAGCGGTGCACCTCGATGCCGGTGGCCGGGTCGTTCTCGGAGTACGCGTTGCCGCCGATGTGACTGCGCCGGTCGATCAGCGCGACCCTGAGGCCGAGATCATTGGCTGCACGTTCGGCGATCGTCAGGCCGAAAAGCCCGGATCCGACGACGATGAGGTCTGCTGACACCTTGTCCTGCCCCTTTACCTGGACTGCGAACAGACCCTGTTATCCATCCGCTGTGGCTCATCCCACTCTAGCGGGGCCCCCGCCTATCCTGGCTCACATGCGGATCGCCCTCTCGCTTGGCTCCGGTGGAGCCCGCGGCTATGTCCACATCGGCGTCATCGACGAACTGCGCGCACGCGGCCACGAGGTGGTCGCGATCGCCGGGACGTCGATGGGCGCCCTCGTCGGCGGTCTCGAGGCCGCGGGAAAGCTGCAGGATTACGCCGAGTGGGTCACGACGCTCACCCAGCGTGACGTCCTGCTCCTGCTGGACCCCGCCCTGACCGGGCCCGGCGTGTTCTGGGGCCAGCGCGTCATGTCACGGGTCGCCGACATCCTGGACGGCGCCCAGATCGAAGACCTGCCCATTCCGTTCACCGCGGTGGCCACCGACCTGACCAACAGCCGGGAAGTGTGGTTCCAGCGGGGCTCCGTCGCCACGGCGATCCGGGCGTCCATCGGCATCCCGAGCGTGTTCACCCCGGTCATGGTCGACGGCCGCCTGCTGGCCGACGGCGGCCTGCTCAACCCGGTGCCGGTGGACCCCCTCCACGGCGTCCCCGCCGACCGCACCATCGCCGTCAGCCTGGCCGGACGCCGCGCCGGCGGCCTGACGGGGCGCCCGGTGACCGAGACGGCCTCCAATGAGGGCTTCATGGGCGAGTTGTCCGGCTGGTTCCGCCGGGGCGTGTTGGAGAGCGGCGCGGTGCGCAACTGGCGCGATTGGTGGACCGAGCGGTTCTTCCCCGCGGATGCACCCCGTGCGGTGGAGGCCGGGGACACCACCGAGCGCAGCCCCGACTTCGACTTCGGCGAGCTGCCCAAGGGGCTCAAGCTCGGCGACGTGGTCTCGCTGTCGCTGGAGACCGCGGAAGCCCTGATCACGCGATTCAGGCTGGCGGCCAGCCCTCCCGACACCCTGATCGAGTTCGGCCAGGACATGGCGTCGACCTTCGACTTCCATCGGGCTGCGGAACTCATCGAGATCGGGCGAACGACCGCGGCGCACGCCCTCGACGAGGCCGGCCTGTGAGCCCACGGCAACCCGTCCAGGGTCTGAGCCGTGACGCCCAGTAGAGTCGGGCGCCGTGACTACCTCGTCCCACTGGGTGCTGACCCTGGACTGCCCCGACCGCCCCGGCATCGTGCATGCCGTCACCGGTGCGGTCGCCGCGGCGCAGGGCAACATCACCGAACTGCAGCAGTTCTCCTCGATCGACACGGGTCGCTTCTTCATGCGGGTCCAGGTGCAGACGGGGTTCGAGCGGTCCTCCTTCGAGGAGTCGCTCCGCCCGCTCGCCGCGTACCTGCAGGCGAGCTGGACCCTCGATGAGGTGGGTCGCCGACGCCGCACCCTGATCCTGGCCAGCAAGGCCGCACACTGCCTCAACGACCTGCTGTTTCGGCAGCGGTCCGGTCTGCTGCCGATCGAGGTGGTCGGGGTGATGGCCAACCATCCCGATCTGCGCCCGCTGGCCACCTTCTACGGGATCGACTTCCGCGACTACGCGGTGCTCCCCGATACCAAGGCGGCCTTCGAGGCGGAGGTGCTGCGCAGGGTCGAGGACGAGGACGTCGAACTGGTCGTCCTCGCTCGCTACATGCAGATCCTCTCCCCCGGCCTGTGCGAGGCACTGGCGGGGCGCGCCATCAACATCCACCATTCCTTCCTGCCCGGTTTCAAGGGCGCGAACCCCTACCGTCAGGCCCACGAACGCGGTGTGAAGCTGATCGGGGCCACGGCGCACTTCGTCACCCCCGACCTGGACGAGGGCCCGATCATCGAACAGAACGTCGCGCGCGTCGACCACAGCCTCGACGTTCCCCAACTCGTCGCCCGGGGGCAGGAGCAGGAGACCCGCACCCTCGCCGAGGCCGTCCGGCTGTACGCGGAGCGGCGCGTCTTCCTCGACGGCCCCCGGACCGTCATCTTCTCCTGACCACGCCTTTTCGGGCGCAAGGACCAATAAGAATCTCGACGTCGAGTAACAACACGATTCGGCAACGATCCCGCGAGCGGGGTCGCGCCGGGGTGCGGCTGACCCGTTAGTGTCTGCGCTGCCAGCCCGCTGGCATCCACATGACCAATGGAGGTTTCATGTCGACTCCCCCGCATCACACGCCCGTGGACCCGCCGGAGCACGGGGCCACCGCCCCGACCCCCGCAGAGATCCCCGCCGAGGCTTTCGTCGAGATGTCGCAATCGCCGCAGTTCAAGGAGCTGCAGCGACGTTTCCGCACGTTCGCGTTCCCCATGACCGCGGCATTCCTCATCTGGTATTTCGCCTACGTCTTGATGTCCGTCTACGCCCGCGACTTCATGTCGACGCCGCTGGCGGGTATGCAGTACTTCAACATCGGCCACCTCCTCGGCCTGCTCCAGTTCGTGACCACCTTCGGCATCACCTGGCTGTACCTTCGCCAGGCCAAGACGCGCCTGGACCCCCTGGCCAACGAGATCCGTGACCAACTGGAAGGAGGCGCGCGATGATGCCGCTGGAAGCCCTCGGGAACCCGATCCTCAACATCGTCATCTTCGGCCTGTTCGTCGTCGGCACGCTCACGGTCGTCATCAAGGTGACGTCGAACCAGAACAAGGCGGCGTCCTCCTTCTACACCGGTGGCGCACAGTTCTCCGGGACGCAGAACGGCTTTGCGATCGCGGGCGACTACCTGTCCGCGGCCTCCTTCCTCGGCATCGCCGGCGCGATCGCGTTCAACGGCTATGACGGCCTGCTGTACTCCATCGGCTTCCTGGTCGCCTGGCTCGTGGCCCTGCTGCTGGTGGCCGAGCCGCTGCGCAACACGGGCCGCTACACCATGGCCGACGTTCTCAGCTTCCGGATGCGGCAAAAGCCGGTCCGGCTGGCGGCTGCGCTGTCCACCCTCGCCGTGTCGTTCTTCTACCTGCTGGCGCAGATGGCGGGCGCGGGTGGCCTCGTCTCACTGCTGCTGGGGCTCAACGGCGAGTTCGCCCAGAACACGGTCATCATCATCGTGGGCGTCCTCATGATCGTCTACGTGCTGATCGGCGGCATGAAGGGCACCACCTGGGTCCAGATGATCAAGGCCGTCCTGCTCATCGCCGGTGCCGGAATCATGACGGTGTGGGTACTGGCCCTCTTCGGCTTCAACTTCGACGCGCTCATGGGCAAGGCGGTGGAGGCCAACAACCATCCGCAGATGCTCGCGCCCGGCGACAAGTACAAGGACCCGGTCGGATTCATCTCCCTCTCGATCGCCCTCGTCCTGGGCACCGCGGGGCTGCCCCACGTGCTGATGCGGTTCTACACCGTCCCCACGGCCAAGGCGGCACGCAAGTCGGTCACCTGGGCCATCGGCCTGATCGGCGCGTTCTACCTGTTCACCCTCGTCCTGGGCTACGGTGCGGCCGCGCTCGTCCCCGGTGGCCAGGAAGCCATCAGCGGGATGCCCGGCAAGGCGAACGCGGCCGCCCCCGCGCTCGCCTTCTTCCTGCCTGGCGGGGGAACCCCGGGAACCATCTTCCTAGCGGTCATCGCGGGTGTGGCCTTCGCCACCATCCTCGCCGTGGTCGCTGGCCTGACGATCACCGCCTCCGCGTCCTTCGCCCACGACATCTACAACAACGTGATGAAGGACGGCAAAGCGGACCCCGCCAGGGAGATCAAGGTGGCACGCAACACGGTCCTCGTGATCGGGGCCCTGGCCATCTTCGGCGGCATCTTCGCCAAGAGCATGAACATCGCGTTCCTGGTGGCGCTGGCCTTCGCGGTCGCGGCGTCGGCCAACCTTCCGTCCATCCTGTTCTCGCTGTACTGGCGGCGGTTCAACACGCGCGGGTCGCTGTGGTCGATCTACACGGGCCTGGTGAGCGCCCTGGTGCTGATCACGTTCTCCCCCGCCGTCTCGACCCCGATCGGCGCGGCGAAACCCCTGGCGAGCGCCATGTTCCCGAATGCCAGCTTCGCATGGTTCCCCTACGACAACCCAGCACTGTTCTCCGTCCCGCTGGGCTTCCTGGCCGGCTGGCTGGGAACCGTGCTGTCGAAGGAGAGATCCGACCCGGCGAAGACCGCCGAGATGGAGGTCCGTTCCATGACCGGCGCGGGCGCGGCGGGGGCACTCAACCACTGACGCCTCCTGCTTGGTGACCATCGGGGTCCGGCGGCGTCGGCTGCCGGACCCCGACGCGCATGCGTCCGCTGCGGACTAGCGTGAAGGCGTCGCGGCGCACCGGGTGTCGCGCCCACGCCAAGGAGAATGACCATGCTGCTCGCCTTTTCCGTCGCCCCCTCGGGTAACGGCCGCGCGGATGGTTCGGTGCACGACGCCGTCGCCGCCGCCGTCACGGTCGTCCGCGAATCCGGACTCCCGAACCGCACCTCGTCCATGTTCACCGAAGTGGAGGGAACCTGGGATCAGGTCTTCGACGTAGTCAAGCGCGCCACCGAGGCCGTCCTCCCCTTCGGCTCGCGCGTCTCCCTCGTCATCAAGGCCGACATCCGCCCCGGGTACGACGGCGAGATCGACGCCAAGCTGGAGCGTCTGGAACAGGCGATCGAAGACGCACACGACGAAGGTCCCCTCCACGGGTGACCGGTGAATGCCCTAGCCGTCAGCCTTGCTAGCATGCGCGCGAAGGGGACGCGACCGCGTCACCGGCACCAGGCGGTTCGGTCGCGGCTCCCCGTCGACAGCGCGGGCGCGCACTGACCGGGACCACCCGTGGCGCGTGCCGCCGATGGCATCGGTTTCGCCCGGCGACACGGGCGGAGGAGTGCACACCCGTGAGGAACACACGCCCACGCACCACCCGGTGGCGGCGAATCGGGGCCACGCTGGCCGCCGCCGCGCTCACGCTCACCTGGGCCGCCGCGGGAGCCGCAGCCCCGTCGGCACACGCTGCGGATGACGTGTCGGGCTGCTCGTATGCCGCCGAGGGATCCGGCACGTACGCCAGCACGATCTGCTGGATCGACTTCAGCACGGTGTCCACGGCCGCGACGGACAGGGCAGCAGATCACCCTCAACCTCGGCAGCGGCTATTCGGCCAGCATGACGGTGCGGACGATGGCCCCCGACCTCTCCGACTTCCCCGACGCGGTCAACGATGCCGACTGGCCGGGTCTGGGGCCCTACGTCACACCTCAGGCCTACGAGATCCCCGGCGACTTCGGCGGCCTGGTGCGCACCGACTTCAGCTTCGGCAACAGCGCCTACACCGGCATCGCGGGCAAACCGTTCCTCTGGAACGCCGGGGCTGAGCCGACGGCCTCCTCGTTCAAGCTGACGATCAGCGACATCGTCGTCACCGGCCCCAACGGTCAGCATCCGAGCTTCGGCCTCGTCGCCGCCGACGCCGAGGACACCCAGCACGGCGAGTACAACTCGTTCCGCTCCGACCAGCCGCTGTCGCTGCTCGATGAGGTCAACCCTCACCCCGACAGCGCGCTGACCACGCCCAACTCGGGGGTGCACGGCTCCTTCGCCCAGAAGGTGCAGTACAACGGGGACCGCACCATCGCGAACGTGGAGGGCCTCACCCAGGAGTCGGAGACCGCGCCCGACCTGCCCAGTTCCAACCTGCTGTTCGCGGCGTCCTCGCCCACCTACATCCAGCAGTCCTACAACGGGACCTCCCGCAATGGGTCGGTGTACGGCTTCATGCTGGCGCGCAACCAGGTGACCACCACGATCCTCGGCGGAGACGGCAAGCTCGCCGCCACCGCGACGGGCGTCGACCATGCCAGCGGGGTCAGCGCCACCGCAGCCGTGGCCAGCGCCACCGATCCCGCGGCGACGGTGTCCGCCACCGTGCGCAGCACCACCTCCGATGCCACCATCGTCGGTCAGTGGGGGCAGGTCGTAGATTCCACCGAGGCCTCCAACGATGTGCTCCACGGCTACTCGCGCACGTGGAAGTGCGACGTGAACGGCGAAACCAGGGAGGACATCTTCCCGAACGCCATCGAGGCGGATTCGTTCACCATGGACGCCACGAAGCTGACCCCCTACGACTTCGTCCACTGCACGGTCACCTACGGCGCCTACCCGGGCCTGATCTCCTGGCTGAAGGCGGACGCCACCACCCAGACCAAGATCGAGGGTTCGAGCTGGCACGGCGGCGTCACTCCGCCCGCCTGGGACGCGGACGGAGCCCGGGGCCAGATCCTGGCCGCCGTCCCCCATGATCCTCAACGAGCGCGGCCACGGCGCCCTGACGTGGGAGAAGACCGACGCGGTGGACGGAACCCGCCTGGGCGGATCCGCGTGGACGCTGACCGCGCCCGGTGGTGCCACGACCCTCATCGTGGACAACGCCGCGGACGACCTCGATCCGGCCGACGGGGCGTTCCGCGTCAACGTCGCCGACCGCTGGGGTGACTACACCCTGCAGGAGGCGACGGCCCCGGCGGGTTACCAACTGCCCGACCCGAACCCGACCTTCAGCGCGACGGTGAGCGGTTCCACGCTGGAGCCCAGTTTCGGCGTCCTGACGAACGCCCGCATCCCCGCCTCCTTGTCGTGGCGAAAGATCGACGCCACCTCCGGAGGGCTGCTCGGGGGAACCACGTGGTCGCTGGCGGGCCCGGAGGGAACCACCACCGTCGTCGACAACGGTGAGGGCGACACCGACCCTGCCCACGGTGCGATCACCGTGTCGGGCCTGGCCTGGGGCGACTATGCGCTGACCGAGACGGCGGCGCCGGCCGGGTACGAGCTCAGCGACCGGACCTACCAGGCGCGGGTGGACCGTGGGAACCCGACGGTGACGCTGGACCCGATCGCCAACCAGCGCAGGGCCGGATCACTGGCCTGGTCGAAGGTCGAGGCGGGCACGAGTGCGGCCCTGGCCGGTTCGACGTGGAGCCTCAGCGGACCGCACGGCTACAGCGTCACCGTCACCGACAACCAGGGCATCGACGCGAATGACGCCGACGGCGGCTTCGCGCTCACCGGCGTGCCGTGGGGCACGTACACGCTGACGGAGAGGACGGCCCCCGAGGGCTTCGCGCTGGACACGACCGAGCGCACGGTCGTCGTGGACGGCACCAATCTGACGGCCGACTTCGGGGCCATCGAGAACGCCCGGATCCCCGACCACCACGATGGCACCCTTCCCTTCACCGGACCGGGAGCCTTGTGGACCTACGCCACGATCGGCGTCCTGAGCGTCGGGGCCGGTGTTCTGCTCATGGTGACCAGGCGCCGCACCGGAGCCTGATCGGGCCGGGCCCCGCCGCTGTGGGCTCCTCCGTTCCGCCGTCCCCGAGTTGGGCGCGGTCGGGGCGGAGGAGTGCCGCGAGAGACGACTCCGGACGGTTTCCGCTTATCGCCTCAGGCGTTCGCCGTCTCTTCCCTGCCCTGCCACGTGCTGATGCAGGCTTCGTTCCCGTCCGGATCGGCGAGCACCCACCACGCGGGGGCGAAGGCGTCGTTGACCATGCGCCCCCCAGCGGCGATGGCCTCCTCGATGCGTCGGCCGGCGTCGTCGTGGGCCACCGTCACGTCGACGTGAATGCGGTTGCGCTGCGGCCCGGCCGGGTCGCTGCGCTGGAACCAGACCCCGGGCGCCAGCCCCAGCGGGTCGACCACGGTCTCGCCGTCGTCGACGCCCCCCAGGACGGCGGCCCAGAAGGGACGCAGCCCGTCGGGGTCGGCCGTGTCGATCGCCAATTCCAGCGATGTCAGGGCCGCCACGTCGGCGATGCCCCCGCCTCGCCGCAGGAGGGCTTCGATCTGGAACGCCAGCGCGGTATCACGGTGCGTGACGCCGCCGACGTCGGTGCTGGAGAGCCCGATGAGGACGATCGTCCCGCGAACGTCGAGATCGATGGGGTGGTCCAGGGCGATCGCCAGTTCCCCCACGCGGGTGACGAAGGCGAGCGCGGCCGCCGGGTCTGCCCAGCGGGTGGCCAGGCGCAGCCTTCCCAGGAGCAGCCGCCAGCCGGGCGCGGCACCGTTCGCCTCGGCGCGGTCCAGCAGGAACGCCCCGGGCGCCCCGCGCGGGGCGGGTGCGTCGGGGCCATCGTCCAGTTCCGTGCCCGGGTCCCAGGCGACGAAGCGCCAGCCGGTCTCCGGGTCTCCCTCCACCTCGATCACGGCCGTGTTGCCGAGGTGCCGGGTGGCGACGTCGCGCGGCTCGATTCCCTGGACGCGGCCGCCGATCCACATCCGCAGCGCGGCCCCGTGGCTGACGAGGGCGACCGTCGGGTGCCCGGCGGCCGCGATCGTCGCGATCGCGTCGTCGAACCGGGTGAAGAACTCCTCGCCGGATTCGCCGCCGGGCCGTGTGACCGTGAGGTCCCCCAGTGCCCAGGCCGTCAGCACGTCGACGTAGGCCTCCCAGCGCGGCCACAGTTCCTGGTCGCCTGCAGCGATCTCCGCCAGCCCGGGCAGCACCGTCGGCGCCAAGCCCCGGTCGGCCGCCAGGGGGGCCGCCGTCTGCTGCGTACGGACCCGATCGGAGGTGTAGAGGGCGTCCAGGCTGATCCCGGCGAAGCGCTCCACGAGGGCCTGCGCCTGGGCCCTCCCGGACTGGTCGAGGTCGGCCCCGGGACAGGCGGTGTCGAGCAGCCTGTTCACGTTCGCGGCGGTCTGTCCGTGCCTCACCAGGAACAAGCGCATGCCTCCAGCCTAGGCGGATGCGCGACGCCTCGCCTCCTCCCGCCAGGGCCGACGGCCGGGGCGGCCACCGAAGGCTCGCGCCGCCCTCGCGCACAGGCGCTTCGGTGCTAGGTTCGAACCGTGCGGGCGGGCTGCCCGCTGCCGTCTTCACAGTGGAGGAAACATGACCCAAGCACCCGTCAAGGTCGCTGTCACCGGCGCCGCCGGACAGATCGGCTACAGCCTGCTGTTCCGCATCGCCAGCGGCGAACTCCTGGGCCCCGACCAGCCGGTCGAGCTGCGCCTGCTGGAGATCACGCCGGCCCTGAAGGCCCTCGAGGGCGTCGTCATGGAGCTTGACGATTGCGCGTTCCCGTTGCTGAGCAAGGTCGTGATCGGCGATGACGCGAACAAGGTCTTCGACGGCGCGAACCTCGCGATGCTGGTGGGTGCTCGGCCGCGTACCGCGGGCATGGAGCGCGGCGACCTGCTCTCGGCCAACGGCGCGATCTTCACCGCCCAGGGCAAGGCACTCAACGCGGTCGCCGCCGACGACATCAAGATCCTCGTCACCGGCAACCCCGCGAACACCAATGCGCTCATCGCGCAGAGCAACGCCCCCGACATCCCCGCGGAGCGGTTCAACGCCCTGACCCGCCTGGACCACAACCGTGCCATCTCCCAGGTCGCCGCGAAGCTCGGCGTCCCGGTGACCGAGGTCAAGAAGCTGACCATCTGGGGCAACCACTCCGCCACGCAGTACCCCGACCTGTTCAACGCCACCGTCGCGGGGAAGAACGCCGCCGAGGCCGTCAACGACGAGGCCTGGATCGAGAACGACTTCATCCCGACCGTCGCCAAGCGTGGGGCGGCCATCATCGCGGCCCGCGGCTCCTCCTCTGCGGCCTCCGCCGCGAACGCGACCATCGAGCACATGCACGACTGGGTGCTCGGCACGCCGGAGGGTGACTGGGTCTCCATGGCGGTCCCCTCCGATGGCTCCTACGGGGTCCCCGAGGGCGTCATCTCCTCCTTCCCGTGCACCGTCTCCGCCGACGGCGTCTACTCGATCGTGCAGGGTCTGTCGATCAACGACTTCTCCCGCGCGAAGATCGACGCGTCGGTCGCCGAGCTCGTCGACGAGAAGAAGGCCGTCACCGAACTGGGCCTCATCTAGGGCAAACGCATCATCACGGGAGCCCCGCGATCCGCCAGGGTCGCGGGGCTCCCGTGCGTCGCCACCCCGTCGCTGGACATAACCTACGCATCCGTAGCCAAGGGGCGTAGGGTGGCCTTCATGACGCACCCCGGCCGCCCGGCGACCCCCGCGACGCAAGCGGTGCGGGCCGCACGCGACTTCCTCCTGGACCACCCGCACGACTACGACGCCGCCGTCGCCGGGTTCCGCTGGCCCCACCCCGACACCTTCAACTTCGCGCTCGAATGGTTCGACGTGGTGGCCGGCGAGCATCCGGACCGCCCCGCGGTGACGATCGCCCAGCCCGGCCAGCAGTCCGAGTCCTGGACCTACGGCGAGTTGGCTCGCCGCTCCGATCAGGTGGCCTCCTGGCTGCGTGAACTGGGGGTGAAGCCGGGCGACCTCATGGTCGTGATGCTCAACAACACCATCGACCTGTGGGAGATCCTGCTGGGTCTGCTGAAGGTCGGCGCGGTCGCGATCCCGACCTCGACGCTGCTCAGCGAAACCGATCTGGCGTGGCGCATCGACACGGTGTCCGCGGGGTGGGCCATCGCCCCCACCTCCCTGGCCGAGCGGTTCGCCCTGGTCCGCCCCGAGACCACGGTCATCGGCGTGGGTCACGACGTCCCGGCGGGCTGGATCGGCTGGTCGGAGCGGCACGCCGCGTCCCCGTCCTTCGAACCGGACGCGCCCACCCCGGCCGACGCCACCTCGTTGCTGTACTTCACTTCGGGCACCACCGCGCACCCCAAGCTGGTCCGGCACACGCAGGCGAGCTACCCGATCGGGCACCTCTCCACGATGTACTGGCTTGGCGTCCGCCCCGGCGACGTCCACCTCAACATCTCCTCGCCCGGCTGGGGTAAGCACGCCTGGAGCAACTTCTTCGCGCCGTTCCTGGCGCAGGCCACCGTCTTCATCGTGAACTACGAACGGTTCGACGCCCGCGACCTCCTGGCGATCATGGAGCATCACAAGGTCTCCAGTTTCTGCGCTCCGCCCACCGTGTGGCGGATGTTGATCCAGGCCGACCTGACCCAGTTGAGCACCCCGCCCCGCGAGGTCGTCGGCGCCGGGGAGGCGCTCAACCCGGAAGTCATCAACAAGGTGCGCGCCGCCTGGAACAACACCATTCGCGACGGCTTCGGCCAGACCGAGATGACGTGTTGTGTGGGCAACTCCCCCGGCCAGCCCGTTCGACTGGGTGCCATGGGGCGTCCCATGCCCGGCTACGCGGTGACGCTGCTCGACCCGGTCACCGGCGACCTCGTGGCAGGCCCGGGCGAGGGTGAGATCTGCTTGGACCTGTCCGCCGACAACGCCGGGCTGATGGGCGGCTACTACGACGCTCCGGAGCTCACCGAGTACGCCTGCCGCGGTGGCTTCTACCACACCGGCGACATCGCCTCGCGCGACACGGACGGCTATCTCACCTACGTGGGACGCGCCGACGACGTGTTCAAGGCGTCGGACTACAAGATCTCCCCGTTCGAACTGGAGAGCGCCCTGATGCTGCATGACGCCGTCGCCGAGTGCGCGGTGGTTCCGTCCCCGGACGCCGTCCGTGGCGCTGTCCCGAAGGCCTATGTGGTGCTGCGCCCCGGCCTGCAGGCCAGCGCGGAGGTGGCCGGCTCGGTCTTCGCCCACGGCCGCGAGCATCTCAATGGCTACCAGCTCGTCCGCATCCTTGAGTTCACCGACGAACTACCCAAGACGGTCAGCAGCAAGATCCGAAGGGTGGAGTTGCGGGCGGCAGAAGCGGAGCGCGTCGCCACGGGCGACACGGTCGGCCAGTTCTTCTACCGCGACTTCCGCTGAAGCGGGCGCCTCGCGGACTCACAGTTGCGGGGGCACCACCAGGACGAGGGCGATGATCCCGGCCGCGACGACGCCCAGACAGGCGACGTCGACGGCCCGCGATCGCACGCCCAGCAATCCCACCCGGTCAGCGGGAAGCACGGCGCGCAGCAGTGTTCCGAGCGCGAACGTCGCCCCGATGAGGAAGGTGCCGCGCTTCCAGTGCCCGGACCCGGCCCAGAGCACACCTGCCGCCGACCCCAGGAGCACCAGGGCCAGCGGCCACTGGCCCGCGATCTGCGCCCACCACGGACGCGGCGCACGGGGTCCCTGCTCGGGACTCCAGCCGGGCTCGGGAACGTGCGTCACGACCGCGACGCCGCCAGCGCCTCGGCACGATCGACGACGTTCGACAGCAGCATCGCCCGCGTCATCGGCCCGACCCCTCCGGGATTCGGCGTCACCCAGGACGCCTTCTCCCACACGTCGGCGGCCAGGTCTCCGGCGGTCTTGCCGTCGACCCGGCTGACGCCGACGTCGATGAGGACCGCTCCGGGGGCGACCATGTCCGCGGTGATCATGCCCGGCACCCCGGCGGCGGCCACCACGATGTCGGCGCGGCGGGTGTGCGCCGCCAGGTCCCGGGTCCCGGTGTGGCACAGCGTGACGGTGGCGTTCTCGCTGCGCCGCGTCAGGATCAGCCCCAGCGGGCGTCCGACCGTGATGCCGCGACCCACCACGCAGACCTCCGCGCCCGCCAGTGCGACGCCGTGGCGCCGCAGCAGTTCCACGATGCCGCGGGGGGTGCACGGCAGCGTGCCAGGCTCGTTCAGGACCAGGCGGCCCAGGTTGATCGGGTGCAGTCCGTCAGCGTCCTTGTCGGGGTCCACCAGGCTGAGCGCCCAGTTCTCGTCGAGGTGACGCGGCAAGGGCAACTGCACGATGTATCCGGTGCACGCCGCGTCGGCGTTGAGGTCGGCGATCGCCGCCTGCAGGGTTGCGGCATCCGCGTCGCCGGGCAGGTCGACCCGCAGGGAGGCGATCCCGACCTCGTCGCAGTCACGATGCTTCATCCGCACGTAGTTCTGCGAGGCGGGGTCCTCCCCCACGAGCACGGTGGCCAGGCCGGGCACGATGCCACGCCCTCGCAGCGCAGCCACCCGGGTGGTCAGTTCGGCCTTGATGGCCGCGGCGACAGCCTTGCCGTCGAGTCGTTGTGCCGTCATGAGACCCCTCAGTGGAAGAAGTGCCGGGTGCCGGTGAAGTACAACGCCACACCAGCCTGCTTGCAGGCTTCGATGGTCTCGTCGTCTCGGATCGACCCGCCGGGCTCGACGATGGCAGCGACGCCCGCCTCCAGCAGGATCGCCGGCCCGTCGGCGAACGGGAAGAACGCGTCCGAGGCCGCCACGCTGCCTGCGGCGCGATCACCGGCCCGTTCGACCGCGAGGCGGCAGGAGTCGACCCGGTTCACCTGCCCCATGCCAACGCCGACTGAGGCACCCTCGTGAGCCAGCAGGATGGCGTTGCTCTTCACCGAGCGGCAGGCGGTCCAGGCAAAGGCCAGGTCAGCCAGCGTCGCGACGTCGACGGCCTCGCCTGCGGCGAGCGTCCAGGACGCCGGGTCGTCACCGGTGTCGTCGACCCGGTCCGGGACCATGGCCAGGACGCCGCCGGAGATCGGGCGCAGGGCGATGTCCTCGTGCTCGTAGGGAGGGGCGACGAGGATGCGGATGTTCTTCTTGCGCTCCAGGAGTTCCAGCGCCCCGCCGTCGTACTCGGGTGCCACGATGACCTCGGTGAAGACGTCGGCAACCTGCTGGGCCATCGCGAGAGTGACGGGCCGGTTCGTGGCGATCACGCCGCCGTAGGCGCTCACCGGATCGCACGCGTGGGCCCGACGATGGGCTTCGGCGATGTCGGCTCCCACGGCGATGCCGCACGGGTTGGCGTGCTTGATGATGGCGACGCACGGGGCGTCGAAGTCGTAGGCGCTGCGGTAGGCGGCGTCGGCGTCGGTGTAGTTGTTGTAGCTCATCTCCTTGCCGTGGAGCTGACGCGCGCCGGTGATGCCGGCGCTGCGTCCCGCGTCCGCGTACAGAGCGGCCGGCTGGTGGCTGTTCTCCCCATAACGCAGGGTGCCCACGCGCTCCCAGTCGCGGCCCAGCCAGCCCGGGAAGGTCTCCTCGCCCGTCTGCGACGTCAGCCAGCTCGCCACCGCCGTGTCGTAGGACGCGGTGTGCGCGAAGGCCTGCGCGGCGAGCACGCGCCGCTCGTGAGCGGTGAAGCCGCCTGCCACCAGCGCCTCCTCGAGGGCGGTGTATTGCGAGGGCGAGGTGATGATGGCGACGCTGGGATGGTTCTTCGCGGCCGCCCGCACCATGGAGGGTCCGCCGATGTCGATCTGCTCGACGCACGCGTCGAAGTCGGCCCCCGACGCGACGGTCTGGGTGAAGGGGTACAGGTTGCTCACCACCAGATCGAACGGCTCCACGCCGAGATCGGCGAGCTGTTCGACGTGGGACGGCTTGCGCCGGTCGGCCAAGATGCCCGCGTGGACGCGAGGGTGCAGGGTCTTGACCCGGCCGTCGAGGCACTCCGGGAACCCGGTGAGGTCGGCCACCTCGGTGACGGGGAGGCCCGCCGCCGCGAGCACGGAGTAGGACCCGCCCGTCGACACGAGGCTCACGCCCGCATCGACCAGGGTCGTACCAAGATCGACCAGCCCGGTCTTGTCGTAGACCGAGATCAGGGCGCGCTTGATGGGTGTGCGATCCATGCGTTGACTCCTCCTAGTTGTCCCGAGAATCGGGCCCTGGCACGGCAGCCGCCAGGGTGTTGATGGTGTCGACCAGCAGTCGTCGTTCGGCGACCTTGATCCGCTCGTGCAGCGTTTCCTCGGTGTCGGTGGGATGCACGGGGACGGCCACCTGGTCGAGGATCCGTCCCGTGTCGACGCCGGCGTCGACCTCGAAGACGGTGCATCCACTCACCTTGACGCCATGGGCGAGGGCATCGGCGACGCCGTGGGCGCCGGGGAAGCTGGGCAGCAGCGCCGGATGGGTGTTGATGATCCGCCCGCCGAACCGAGCCAGGAATGGACCCCCGACCAGCTTCATGAATCCGGCGCTCACGATCAGATCGGGGGCGTGGGCGGCGCAGGCCTCGGCCAGGGCCCGGTCCCAGGCTTCGCGATCGATGGCGCCGTCGGCGTCGCGGTGGTCGCCGAGCCGGACGACGAACGTGGGGACGCCAGCGGCGGCGGCCCGTTCGAGCGCCGCGACCGGCGTCCGGTCGGCGCCCACCGCCACGATCTGTCCGGCGAGGGTGCCCGCAGCCTGGGCGTCGAGGAGAGCCTGCAGCAGTGTCCCCGAGCCTGATGCCAGCACGAGGATCCGGAAGGTCATGGGTCCAGACTATCCAGCCTGCTGGTCGCGTTCGCGCGCTGCCCGCGTCCGGCGCCACCCGAGCACGGCAAGCCCGCCGCATGCCCCAGCCACGGCGAGGGGCACGGTGGAGAGCCACCACAGCTCGGGGAACCGGGGGCCGAGACCAGCCAGAGCTCGGCTGCCAAGATCACCGGTGGCGAACCAGGAGGCCAGCGCCCACACCGCCCCGGCGACGAATCCGGCCAGGGCCCCACGCCAGGCGGCTTCCAGAAGGGTGGGGCGCGTCCGCCTGACCATGACGGCTCCGGCGGTCAGCCCGGCCACGACCCCCACCGCGAGCCAGGCCCAGTCCTGCGGACCTGAGGTGGTGGGCACGGCGCCGAAGACGGGGATGGCGGGCAGCGTGCCGATCGTGACCTGCCCGGGCGCGACGAGCCCATCGGGCCCGAGCGTCACCCCGGCACCCAGCACGAAGGAACCGGCCCACAGCACGGCGGTCGGGGCGTAGGCGAGCTGGACGGCGACCAGGACCGCAACGCCCACCCCGTCGACGCCCAGGCTGTCTTGCAGTTGCTGGATCTGCGCCCCATGGCTGACGAGGGCCACCAGCAGGGCGAGCACCGACCCTGCGGCGAGGGTTCCCGCGCCGGCGCCGAGCGCCCGGGGCAGCCGGGCCAGCCAGGCTGGCGCCGCCTGCCAGGGGTCCAGGTCCAGCCCGAGGATGGCACCAGGCACAGCCCCCAGCGCGGACACCAGGAAGGCGCCCATGACCGCGGGCACCGCCTGCTCGGAGGTCCCCACAATCGGGGCGGCGATGACGGCGGCGACGGTGTAGGCGGCAACGCTGATCCCGACGATGCCTGCGGCGGCCCGCCAGCGGGCCCGGGGCCCGGCATCGGCAGGCAGCACCATTTGGTCGGCCGCGTGACGTGCCGCCGCACCGCAGGCGGCCGCCGCGAGAAGGGTGATGCCCAGCGGTGTCAGCCCCACCGAGACGCCGCCCAGTTGGGCCGGGGCGCCGTGCGTCGCGAGCCAGATCTGGCCCGACGCGTCGACCACGGCGAGCGCCGGAGTGCGAGCTGCGGCGATCCAGGCTGCGACCGGGAGGGCGGCGCTGATGACCCAGATGGCGGCCGCCGCGGCGAGCGTCCAGACCAGTGCCGCCACCGGCCAGGGCAGGTAGGTCCAGCGTGGCCGGGGCCGGGTCGGCGCGGCCTCATCGGCCCTCGCGACGGTCAGGCTGACGTCGGTGCTGGGTTCTCCGGGCGTACGCATCGTGTCTCCCATGGTCCCCCCTGAGGGGGGCAAGGATCGTGGGGACACGCCTCGCTTGGTAAAGTCGCTCACTGCATCAACAACGTCTGGAGGACGATGAGCGAGCAGGGCGAGACACGAGCGAGGCGGGCCTTGCCTCCGCGCGACGACAAACCTGCGGACGCCCCCACCGCTTCGACGCCGGCTGCGGGACGCCGTGGCCTGGACTCACCACGCGCCGCACGGGCGGCTGCACCCGAGGCGGCTCCTGCCGCTTCACCGGCCCCGACCAAGGGTCGAGGGCGGCGGTTCGCCGACGCCGGTGCCACCCCAGAGACCGGCGCCGCGGACTCCGCCTGGGGACGCCGTCGCCTCGTGCTGGGCACCGTGACCGCCCTCGTCTTGGCCCTGGTCTTCGGCGGCGCCTGGTTCGCCCAGTGGAGGGGACTGTTCGGTTCGGGGAGCTCACCGAGTTCAGCCCCCAGCGTCGACGCGGCCCTGTTCGTGGCCGCGCCCGAGGATCTCGGCTCGGTGAACCCGCAGGCCACCTGGCAGATCGCCACGACGACGAGCACCATCGACGCCACGACGCCGCAGGCCAAGTGTCTGCCCTCGACCGCCGAGGACGCTCAGCAGCCCCAAGACACCTTGGTCCGCACCTTCTCCTCCGACGGCGCTACTGCGGGGGCGGTCCTCTTCCAGGTCAACCGGTATGACACCGCCGAGACCGCGCAGACGGCGTATGCCGCCCTGCTCAGCGAACTCGCCAACTGCGACCGCACCACGGTCTGGGCCGTGCGGGGCCTCGCGATCCAGGGCCTCGCCGACGAGGCCGCAGGCCAGGTCTTCGAGGTACAGGACGCCACGAACGAATTCCACACCATTGCGCTGGCGCGGACGGGCACGCGGGTCTCCATCATCGACGCGACTCAGGCGCAGTCCGCCGTCTCCGGCGACGCGGTCGTGGGCGTCTTGTCCGCGGTCGGGAAGCGTCAGTGCACCGACGGCGGGACGTGCCCCACCACCCCGGCGACCACCGAGATCGCCCCCTTGACGACCACTCCGGCGGGCTGGCTCGCGACGGTCGACCTGCCCCGGATCAGCCCCGGGTCGGGGGCCTGGCGCGCGACCGACGTCGCCGACTCCGTCACCACCCCCGGGACCAAGTGCGAAGCGGTGGACCTGACCAACCTTCCGGGTGCCGCCTCGCGGCAGCAGCGCACCTACCTGCTGCGCGACGACACGGCCGCCCCCCAGAGCTTCGGCGTGGACGAGGCCGTCTACACGTTCGACAGCCCCGAGGGTGCCTCCGCCCTCCTGACGACGCTCAACAGCAACATGGACGCCTGCGCGACGCGAGCGGCCACCGCGCAGGTGACCCGTACGGGGGATCCGAGCGGTACCGGGGCCGGCGGCGCCTGGGTGGTGGTACAGCGCGTGGACCAGCAGTCGGCGACTGCGAAGTTCCGCAGCGCGGCCCTGGTCTCCGGTTCCCGGGTCATCTACCTGGTGGCCAACCCGAGCGACAGCTTCGACTTCACCGACGAGGCCTGGCACGAGCTGACGGTCCGCGCCGGTCAGCGGGTGCAGCAACTGCCCTGACTCGGGTCTCACCTCGAAACCCGCGAAGGCCCGCCCCGGACACCGGGGCGGGCCTTCGCGGGTGAGGTCAGCGGCGTGCGCCGGTGGTCTCCCGGACGAGTTGCGCCGTTTCGCTCGGGGTGCGGCCCACCTTCACGCCCGCCTTCTCCAGGGCTGCCTTCTTGGCCTCGGCGGTGCCCGAACTGCCGGAGACGATCGCCCCGGCATGCCCCATCGTCTTGCCCTCGGGCGCGGTGAACCCCGCAACGTAGGCGACCACCGGCTTGGTGACATGATCGCGGATGTAGTCGGCGGCCCGTTCTTCGGCGTCCCCGCCGATCTCGCCGATCATCACGATGCAGTCGGTTTCCGGGTCCTCCTCGAAGGCCCGCAGGCAGTCGATGTGGGTCGTCCCGATGATCGGATCGCCTCCGATGCCGACTGCCGTGCTGAACCCCACATCTCCCAGCTCGAACATCATCTGGTAGGTCAGGGTGCCCGACTTGGACACCAGGCCGATGTGACCCGAACGCGCGATGCTCGGCGGGATGATGCCGACGTTCGAGCGGCCGGGCGAGATGATGCCGGGGCAGTTGGGCCCCAGCAGCCGGACTCCCGCGTCCTGCGCGGCGGCGTAGAACTCGGCCGTGTCCGCGACCGGGATGCCCTCGGTGATCACCACGACCAGCTCAATGCCCGCCGCGATGGCGTCCAGCACGGCGGCCTTGGCGTGCGGCGGCGGCACGAAGATCACCGAGACGTTGGCCCCGGTGGCGTGGGCGGCCTCCGCGACGGTGTTGAACACCGGGATGGGATCCTCTTCGAACGTGACCGACTGCCCGCCCTTGCCGGGGGTGACCCCGGCGACGATCCGGGTGCCGAACATCAGCATCCGATTGGTGTGCTTGCGCCCTTCGGTGCCCGTCATGCCCTGCACGATGACCTTGCTGCGGTGGTCCAGCCAGATGGCCATGGCTCACTTCCCTTCCATGGCCGCGCCGGCCAGCTGGGCGGCGGTTGCGGCCGCCTCGTCCATGGTCGCGACCTGCGTGACCAGCGGGTGGGCGTACTCGGCGAGGATCGCCCGGCCGACGTCGACGGCGTTGCCGTCCAGCCGCACGACGATGGGTTTGCTCGCCCGGTTGCCGAGTTGCGTCAACGCCTCGCGAATGCCCTTGGCGACCTCCGAGCAGGCGGTGATCCCGCCGAACACGTTCACGAACACGACGCTCACCTGGGGGTCGGACAAGATGATGTCCAGGCCGTCGGCCATCACCTGGGCGGAGGCTCCCCCGCCGATGTCGAGGAAGTTCGCCGGACGCGGCCGCCCCGCCACCGCCTCGCCCGCGTAGGCGACGACGTCGAGGGTGCTCATCACCAGCCCCGCGCCGTTGCCGATGATCCCGACCTGGCCGTCGAGCTTGACGTAGTTGAGCCCCTTCGCATGGGCCCGCAACTCGAGCGGGTCGGTCTGGCTGTCGTCGCGCAACGCCCCCCACGAGGCGTGCCGGAAGTCGGCGTTCTCGTCGAGCGAGACCTTTCCGTCGAGGGCGACGATCCGCCCCTGCCGCGTCTTCACCAGAGGGTTCACCTCGACCAGCGTCGCGTCCTCGGCGGCATAGACCCCACCGAGCAGGACGAGAACCCGCGTGACCTCCTCCGCGATCTCTGCGGGGAACCCCGCCTCGGCGACGATCGCGGCGGCAGCCGACTCGTCGAGCCCCGTGCGTGGATCGAGCGTGCGGCGCACGAGCGCGTCGGGACGCTCCACCGCCAACTGCTCAATCTCCATGCCCCCCTCGACGCTGCACAGCGCCAGGTAGGTGCGCTGGGCGCGGTCCAGCAGCATCGAGAAGTAGAACTCCTGTTCGATGTCGGCACCCTCGGCGACCATCACGGCACCGACGGTGTGACCCTTGATGTCCGTGCCGAGGATGGCCTCGGCCGCCTCGGCCGCCTCCTGCGGTGTGCGGGCCAGCTTCACCCCGCCCGCCTTGCCTCGGCCGCCGACCTTGACCTGCGCCTTCACCACGACGAGGCCGCCACCGAGTTGCTCCGCAGCAGCGCGGGCCTCGGCGGGCGTCCGCGCGACGATGCCACCCAGCACGGGAACCCCGTGCGCTTCGAACAGGTCGCGCGCCTGGTATTCGTAAAGATCCATGCTCTCCGTCCTCGTCAACGTGCGGCGTCGTTGCGGCACGTTCGGAGGTTACCGGTCAGGCGGCGCGGGGCCAACGGCCCCCCGTGCGAGGTCCCACCCGAAGCCGGGCGGCATTCGTGCCCGCGAGGGCCACCGAAGCGCGCCATCCAACCTGACGCAACACCTGAGAGGATTTCTGAGAAACGTTCAAGAACTGCTACCGTGGTGCGTGTTGTCCAGCGGGCAAGTCCCCCCGCAGGGGAACACCGAGATCCTCAGGAAAGGTACGAAGCGTGGCACGTTCGCTCTCCGGTACTTACCAGCCGCGGTGCGCCGTCGAGGATCCCGACGCAGCCTTTCTCGACAACTCCTCTTCCCCCCGCCGCAAGGCCGCCCCGAACCGCTTCCTGCGCGGGGGCATCGCGGTGGGCGCCGCGAGCGTGGTGGGCCTGCTGGCCGTCGTGACGCCGGGGGTCGCGACCAGCGCGATCGCCGCGAACAGCGCCACCACCGAGGGCGTCCCCGCCACGAGCGCCAACCGGGCAGGCACGCTGGATGCCTTCGAGGCTCGCGAGTCCAGTGTGGACCGCAGCACGGTTCGTGAGGACACCGCTTCCGCCGTGGCCGAGCGGGCCACCAGCATGGAACTGGTCGACGAGCAGGTCGCGCAGACCCAGACCGTGGCCGCCGCCCAGGAGCGCAGCGAGTCCCTCAGCACGACCACCACCAAGATCGACGCAGAGAACGTCCGCATCAAGTCGCAGGTCTTCTTCTGGCCCACCGAGGGAAGCATCGTCTCCCCGTGGGGGATGCGGATGCACCCGATCCTGCATTATGCGCGCCTGCACGGTGGTGCTGACATCGGCGGCAACACCGGAGCCCCCATCTATGCGGTGGCCGACGGCGTCATCACCAAGGCGGCCACCGGGTACAACGGCGGCTCGGGCAACAACGTCCGGATCGACCATGGCGTGCTCGACGGCACCAACCTGGAGACGGCCTACCTCCACATGAACTCGATCGATGTCGCCGTCGGTCAGAAGGTCAAGAAGGGCCAGCGCATCGGCACCGTCGGCAGCACCGGCCTGTCCACCGCGCCGCACCTGCACTTCTCCGTGTACGACAACGGCGAGAATGTCGACCCGGCCCCCTGGCTCGCGAAGGGCCGCTGACCTACAGCTTCTCCATCGGCGCGTGTTTGACGGACAGTTTCTTCAGCCCGGCCGAACCGAAGTCCACGACCACCTTCAGGGTGTCTCCGGCCCCGGCCGTTTCCGTGACCGTGCCCATGCCGAACGTCGTGTGCAGGACCCGATCCCCCACGCCCAGGGCGGCCACCACCTTCGGTGAGGGCGCCTTGGACCCGAACCCGACGGTCGCCCGCCAGGACTGATCGGTCCGTCGCCGGGCCTGGTTGGACCAGGAGTCCACCGCGGCCCCGACGCGCCGCCAGTCCAGCAGCCGGGTCGGGATCTCCCCGACGAACCGGCTCTCGGGGTTGTATTGCGGCTGGCCCCACATGACGCGCACCGTCGCCCGGGTGAGGTAGAGCCGTTCCCTGGCCCGGGTGATCCCGACGTAGGCCAGGCGTCGTTCCTCGGACAGTTCGGCCGGGTCGGTCATCGCCCGCATGTGCGGGAAGATGCCGTCCTCGAAGCCGGTGAGGAACACCGTCGGAAACTCCAGGCCCTTGGCCGTGTGGAGGGTCATCAACGTGACCACGCCGCGATCATCGCCGTCGGCGTCGGGAATCTGATCGGAGTCGGCCACCAGTGCGATCCGTTCCAGGAAGGCCGCCAGGGAATCGTCCGGTTCGGGGAGCCCGGAGGCCAGGTCGCCGCCGTCGGCCTCGTCGGGGAGTTCCCCCTCGCCGACGGGCAGGAGACCGGAGGTCCCCGGCCCGACGTCTTCGGTGTGCGCCGCCGCGACGAACTCCCCGGCGACGCTCACGAACTCGATGAGGTTCTCCAGCCTGGTCTGGTCCTGGGGGTCCTGGGACGCCGTCAGCTCGTCGAGGTAGCCCGCATCGTTGAGGATGGAGGCGAGGATCTGATCGGCGCTGACCCCGTCGGCCACCAGTGCCCGGTGCTCGGCCATCATGGCCGCGAACGCCCGCAATTGCTTGGCGGAACGGGGCGCCAACCCGGCGATGTCATCCACCCGGTCCAGCGCCACCCCGAACGGGATGCGCTCTGCGGCGGCGAAGGAATCCACCAGCGATTCAGCCCGGTCACCGATGCCCCGCTTGGGCACGTTGAGGATCCGCCGGACGCTGACGTCGTCGGCCTGGTTCGCGATGGCGCGCAGGTACGCGATCGCATCGCGGATCTCGCGGCGCTCGTAGAATCGCACCCCACCGACGACCTTGTAGGGCAGGCCGACCCGGATGAACACCTCCTCGAACGCGCGGGATTGGGCGTTGGTGCGGTAGAAGACGGCCATGTCGGAGTACTTCATGCCCGCGTCGACGAGCCGATCGATCTCGCTCGCGACGAACTGTGCCTCCTCGTGCTCGGTGTCGGCGACGTACCCGACGATGAGCTCGCCGTCACCAGCGTCGGACCACAATCGCTTGGCGGGGCGTCCCTCGTTGCGTTCGATGACGGCGTTCGCAGCGGTCAGGATGGTCTGGGTGGAGCGGTAGTTCTGTTCCAGCAAGATGGTGCCGGCCCCGGGGAAGTCGGCCTCGAAGTCGAGGATGTTGCGGATCGTGGCGCCACGGAACGCGTAGATCGACTGATCGGAGTCACCGACCACCATCAGTTCGGGAGGCTCGACCTCGCCCTCACCCCGTGGCCCATCCGCACACAACTCGCGGATCAAGGCGTACTGGGCATGGTTGGTGTCTTGGTACTCGTCGACGAGCACCTGCCGGAACCGGCGCCGGTACTTCTCCCGGACGTCGGGGAAGGCCTGGAGGAGGAAGACCGTCGTCATGATCAGATCGTCGAAATCCAGGGCGTTAGCGGCCACGAGGCGCCGCTGGTACTCCGCGTAGGCCTCGGCGTGCACCGCATCGACCCCGGTGGCGTCGTGCGCGGCCGTCTCGTGATCCACGAGGTCGTTCTTCCAGTCCGAGACCGCATTCATGACGGCTCGCACCGGATAGCGCTTGGAATCGAGCCCGAGATCGCGGTGCACCAACGACATCAGCCGCTTGGAGTCGGTGTCGTCGTAGATCGAGAACGTCTTCGACATCCCGAACCGGTCGATCTCGGTGCGCAGGATGCGGGCGCAGGCCGAGTGGAACGTCGAGACCCACATCAGCCGCGCGCGGTTGCCGACCAGTTCCTCCACCCGGTGCCGCATCTCAGCGGCCGCCTTGTTGGTGAAGGTGATCGCCAGGATGGAACCGGGGTGGACGCCGCGCTGGCCGATCAGCCAGGCGATCCGTCGGGTGAGGACCCGGGTCTTGCCCGAGCCCGCCCCTGCGACCACCAGCAGCGGTGATCCCTCGTGCTGCACGGCTTCGCGTTGAGGCGGGTTGAGCCCTTCCAGGAGTTCTTCCGGAGTCGAACGACGGGCCGAGCCCCCACTGCGTCGCGGCCGCTCCCCCTCCGGCGCGGCGGTCGGTGCGGCAACGCGACGGGTGGGCTCTGCATCGAACGTGAACAGGTTGGGGAGCTCAGTCATGACCGGTCAAGGCTACCCCTCCGGGACTCGCCCGCTGCTCAGGGTCGCCGTCCCGCCCGGGGCCATCCCCTACAGTGGCGTCATGGTGTTGGGACGCGTGCAGACCGCCCTGAAGGTCGGCGCGGGCGCCCTGGCGCTCGCTCAGGTCGGCACCATCGCCGCGCTCATGGTGGTGGATCGCCGCCGCAAGAGGCACCGCGGGCACGTCAATTTCCCCAGCAAGCCACCCGAGCCGCTGTTCGCAGGCGAGGACGAACTCACCGTCTACACCCGCGGCCGGGACCTGTTCGACGACATGATCGCCACGATCGAGGCGGCCGAGCACACCATCGTCCTGGAGACCTACATCTGGAAGGGCGACCGCGTCGGACGCCGGTTCAAGCAGGCCCTCACGGATGCGGCCGAGCGCGGGGTGGAGGTGCACGTCGTCTACGACGTGTTCGCCAACCTCGTCGTCCCGCAGACTTTCTTCCGGTTCGACCCCCGCATCCACGTCCTGCGGCATTGGCCCTGGACGGGTGCCCGCGGTCTCCTTTCCTTCCGGAGCCCGGGGCTGAACCATCGCAAGATCCTCGTGGTGGACGGCAGCACCGCGTTCCTGGGCGGCTACAACCTCGGATCGCTGTACGCCTCGCGCTGGCGCGACACCCACCTGCGGATCCGCGGTCAGGCGGCCTCCGACGTCGCGAACGCGTTCGTGGACTACTGGAACATGGCCCGGCGCGGGCAGCGTGCTCTCCCGCAGCCTTCCAACCGGCCGTGGGAGTCGGCGGTCCGCGTGACCCGTAACGTTCCCAGCATCGGGGTGTACCCGATCCGATACACCTATTTGGAGGCCATCGATCGGGCACGGGAGCGGATCTGGCTGACGCACGCCTATCTGATCCCCGACGACGACTTGATCTTCGCGCTGGTGGAAGCGGCCGACCGGGGCGTGGACGTGCGGATCATCGTTCCCGCCGAGTCGAACCACATCGTCGCCGACTGGATCTCGCGCGGGTTCTACGCCACCTTCCTGCGCCGGGGCGTGCGGCTGTTCCTGTATCAGGACGCCATGGTCCACGCCAAGACGGGAACCGCCGACGGGCGTTGGTCGATGATCGGCACGGCGAACCTGGATCGGTTGAGCCTCACCGGAAACTACGAGATCAACGCCGAGATCCTCGACGCGGACCTGGCGCGCGAGATGGAGGACATCTTCGTGATGGACGCGTCCAACTGCGTCGAGCTCACACTTCACGACTGGCAAAGTCGTTCGTTCGCGATGAAGGTCAGCGAGGCGATCCTGTCCCCGCTGCGGCACATTCTGTAGCGGCCTCCCGGCGAGGCCACATGCGTCCGGCGGCCCCCTGGCCGCACCCTGAGCCTCCTCGGGGTGTCACTGATTCATCCCCGTTCCCGCCGATCATGCCTGGCGATCCCTTCGCCGCCGCTCCTACTATCGACGCATGGGAACAATCATCGCTTACATCGTCATCGGCCTTCTCGGCGGCGCGATCGCCAAGGCCATCATGCCCGGCGAACAGGGTGGCGGCTGGCTGGCCACCATGGTTCTGGGAATCGTGGGCGCCCTCCTGGGCGGCTTCCTCGGCGGCGCTCTCCTGGGCGTCAGCTACAACTCGATCTTCTCCTTCTCGGGTCTGATCACGTCGATCATCGGCGCCCTGATCGTCCTGGCCGTCTGGGGCTTCGTG
>NZ_DAIOIA010000001.1:68399-90679 GCF_036744435.1 Propioniciclava sp.
GGGCTTCGTGCGTGCGGGCTCAGACGAGCTTGCGGTCGGTGGCCCAGCGGGTGAGCTGGTGCCGGTTGGACAGCTGCAGCTTGCGCAGGACGCTGCTCACGTGCGTCTCGACCGTCTTGATCGAGATGAACAGTTCCTTGGCGACTTCCTTGTAGGCGTAGCCGCGCGCGATGAGGCGCAGCACCTCCCGCTCGCGCTGGCTGAGCCGGTCGAGGTCCTCATCGATCGAGGCGATGTCGATGGCGCCGGAGAACGCGTCCAGAACGAACCCGGCCAAGCGCGGGCTGAACACGGCGTCACCGTCGGCGACGCGGCCGATCGCCTCGATCAGTTCGGGAGCAGAGATCGACTTGGTGACGTAGCCGCGGGCGCCCGCGCGGATCACCCCGATGACGTCCTCGGCCGCGTCCGAGACGGAGACGGCCAAGAACTTCACCTCGGGTTGGGTCGCATGCACCTGCTTGATGACCTCGACGCCGCCACCCCCGGGCAGGTGGACGTCCAGCAGCACCACATCGGGGGTGGTGCGCGTGATGGCCGTGACCGCGGTGGCGACATCCTCGCCTTCGCCGACGATGGTCACGTAGGGGCCGATGTCGTGCTTGACGCCGCTACGGAACATCGCGTGATCGTCGACGACGACGACGCGACGCTGCCGGTTGGGCTGCTCGGGCGTGTCGGCCGTCTCGGGGGGCTGCTCGCTCATCGCTTCATCTCCAGGCTCACTTCCGTGCCACGGTCGGGGTTCGATGTGATGCGGGCCGTGCCGTGGTGCCGGCCCATCCGTTCCAGAATGCTCCCGCGAACGCCGTGCCGGTCCTCGGGGACGGACTCCAGGTCGAACCCCTGGCCGCGATCCCGCACGAACACCTCCACCACATCCTCGTTCACCTCAGCGTAGACGTCGATGACGTCGGCGCCGGAGTGCTTCGCCGCGTTGGTCATCGCCTCCCGCGCTGCCTTGACCAACTCGGCCAGGGCGAGACTGAGTTCGGGGTCGTCACCGACGGTCACCGTTTCGACGCTGACGGGGAAGCGGTCCTCGATCTCCACCGCGGCCTCGGACAACGCCGCCCGCAGGGTGGCTGCCTGCTCGTCCGACCCGTAGAGCCAGGCCCGCAACTCTCGCTCCTGGCGGCGCGCGAGCCGCACCACCTCGCGCGGCCGATCGGCCTGGCGCTGGATCAGCGCCAGCGTCTGCAGCACCGAATCATGGAGGTGCGCGGCCAGGTCGGCGCGCGCATCGGACAACAGTTTGTCCTCGCGGATCTGCGTGAGGGCTCGCTGGGCGCGCAGCACCCAGGGTGCCGACATCAACCCGATCCCGCCCAGGAGGAGCGCGAGCCCCGCGAACAGAGTCGGAGGCGAGGAGGGATCCTCCTGCACGACCACCCCGACGGCGCCGGCCAGGCACAGGGCCGCCAGAACGTGGGCGGCGACGGTGGACCAGTGGGCGGCCAACGACCTCGCCCAGCCGCGCAAGCCCTCGGCGGCGTCTCTCGCCGTTCCGCCCGCCCGGTCGGCCTGCCACCACGCCAGGCCCAGAGCGGCCGCCATCAACAGGGCGATCGCGAGGGTGCGCGGGGGCAGCCCCCAGCCCAGGAGCTGCACGAACCACAACAGGCCCAGCCACACCAAGGCGAAGGCGGCCAGTTGGCCCAGATCACGGCGCGCGCCCAGGGGGGTCGGGGCGCTGATCTCCCGCATGCCACGCCGCGAGGCCGCATCCACTCCGGGGGCCGCGTGACCGGCGCTCGCCGGTGGGATGACCAGCCACAACGCGAGGTAGGCGGCGAGGCCGACCAACTGCCACGCTCCCACGAGGACGAACACACCCCGGATCACCCACACCGACAGACCGGTGTGCTCGGACAGCCCTGCCGCCACGCCGCCGATCTGGGCGCGCGACAAGGGCCGCTCCAGACGCCGGGATGCGGGCCCGGCGCCGTCGAGCACCGCGGCCTCACCCTCCCTCGTCATGGCTCCAGCCTAGGGGACGCGCCCACGCAGACCCGGCCACCCTCCGGGGTGGCGAGAGGGGGTTCCCTGACCGCCACGACGCCCTGAGCGGGCAGGATGGTTCCATGACCTTGCAACCGCTCGTGCGCGACCGCGACCGCGCCGTGATCGGTGGCGTGTCCGGAGCGGTGGCACGCTCGGCGGGTCTGGATCCCGTCCTCGTGCGGATCGGCTTCGTCTTGTTGGCGTTCCTCACCGGCGGGGTCGGCGTTCTCGGCTACCTGGCGCTGTGGGGGTTGACCCCCTCACGCACTGACGGCGTCGTCCCGCTGCGTCGCTGGCTCCCCTTCACCCGCACCTGGTCACCCTTCGCCCTCATCGCCGGGGTTCTCGGCACATGCCTGGTGGTGGGCACCCTGCTCACCGGCTCCGGGCCGGGCACGCTGATCGTGGTGCTCGTGGTGGTCGCGCTGGTGCGCGGCAGCGGTTCACGTCGCCCCACAGAACCCCCGACGCCGCGCCCCGAACCGCGCACGCCCTTCGAGCGGCTCTCGGTGGACTGGGACCAACGCCTGACCAACATCGACGCGGGCCGTCCCGCCGACTGGGACCCGGAGTCGGCGGCTCTCCCGGTGGGCGCCTACGCCCCCTCCGATGTGGTGGGCAGTTCCGTGCACCGACGCCTGGGGCGTCGAAGCTGGTTCGGCGTCCTCGTCGGGGTGGGCGCGGTCTGGTTCGTCTGCAGCACGCTGGCCATGGCCGGTATCGAGGTCTCCGCCCTGGCCTGGACGAGCGGCACCCTGGCCGTCCTCGCCCTGGCGCTCCTGTGGTCGGCACGGCCTGCGCGCGCAGCCCGAGGCCGACCGCCGCTGCTGGCCACCGTCACGGTACTCACCGCGCTGATGACCGCGGGACTGCTCGTCGGCACCGTCGACTCCCAGACTTGGGGCGCCAAAGCCCAGGTGGCCACTGGCCCTGCCCCCACCATCACGTCGGGGCTGGCCGACCTCGGCATCGGCGAGCACACGCTGGATTTCTCCGACACCATCGTCACCGCCGACTCTGAGGTGACCTACGACATGCTGGCCGGAGACATCGAACTGCGGGTGCCCCGAACCGGCAACGTGGTCGTCACCACCGCCGTCGATGCGGGCACGATCAGCGGGATCAGCGGGGAGCGCGACGGCATGCAGCTCCAGGAAACCTGGAGCCGGATCGAGGAGCCCGACCAGCCGACCCTCACCATCAACCTGCGCCTGCGGGCCGGAGAGATCACGGTGGTGCAGCCATGAAGCCCCGCGCCGACGTCGTGGCCCTCGTGATCGGGCTCATGAGCTTCCTGCTCGCCGCCCTAGGCCTGTGGGCCGCCTTCGGGACGGTCTCCTGGGCGGGCGTCGGACTCGCTGTCCCCCTGTGCCTGGTCGCCGTCGGAGTCTTGGGACTCCTCGCCTCCCGCAACCGGATTTGAACAACCCCACGAAAGGAATCGACATGTCCGATCTCAACCTGCGACGGAGCAGCACCGACAAGGTGGTCGCCGGCGTCTGCGGCGGCCTCGCGCGCCAGTTCGGCATCGACGCGAACCTCATCCGCGTCGTCTTCGTCCTTCTGCTGTTCACCCAGATCGGCTGGGTCCTCTATCTGGCGCTGTGGCTGTTCCTGCCCAGCGACAACGGCCCCTCCGGCCTGGAGAGCCTCAAGCGCCAGTTCTCGAACAACGGCGGCTCGAACTAGGCATCATCTTCGGGGGCGGGCGCCGCACTGCGGCGTCCGTCCTCGACGCCGTCCAGCCCCCAGCGCACGGCGGCCGTGCCGAGCCTGCCCCATCCCAAGGCCATCCGGGTCGGCACCCGCAACCCCGCCAGCGCCCGAACCCACTCCGGCAGGACAGCGATCCCGCCCGCCGCCAGCATCCAGTAACCGGGACGTGCCACCCAGGGCAGCGGCGGGGTCCGCAGCAGGAAGCTGATCGTGTCCGCGGCTGCTGGGCTCAACTCCAACTCGTCTCGATACCCCAGCACCGTCCCGGACAACTCCCGCACGGTGCGCGGTGGCCGCTCGACACCCAGCAAGGCCGCCGAGCGTCCCGCCTGCTCCACATAGGCGTCGGCGTCCGCCTCCGACAGGGGGACGGGTCCGAATGCGCGATGCGCCTCCATGAAGGCGAAGATCTCCGCGGCATGGATCCAGGCGAGCAGGTGCGGGTCGGAGGCACGATAGGGCCTCCCCTGGGCGTCCTTGCCCCGGACCCGCTCATGCACCGACCGCACCGCGTCGATCGCGGCCTCCGCATCGTCGACCGTGCCATACGTCGTGACCGCAATGTAGTGCGCCGTCCGCTGGACGCGCCCCCACGGATCCCCGCGATAGCCGGAATGACCCGCCACCCCGGCCATGGCCAGCGGATGCAGCGACTGCAACACCAACGCCCCGATCCCGCCCGCGAACATCGCCGCATCCGCGTGCACCCGCCAGATCGGGTCGGCGGGAGAGAACCACCGCTCCCCCGGCCTGCCCCAGATGACGCGCCCGCGATCCTCCGCGTCGCGCCCGGCAACCCGCGACCGCAACGCCTGCCCGAAGGCGCGCTGCAGCCGTCCGGCCGCCTGGGGGCTCACTCCCACTCGATCGTGCCCGGCGGCTTGGAGGTGACGTCGACGACCACCCGGTTCACCTGCGGCACCTCGTTGGTGATCCGCGTGCTGATCTTCTCGATCACGTCGTACGGCAACCGGGACCAGTCGGCCGTCATGGCGTCCTCGCTCGTCACCGGACGCAGCACGATCGGATGACCGTAGGTGCGGCCGTCGCCCTGGACGCCGACGCTGCGGACGTCCGCCAGCAACACCACCGGGAACTGCCACACCTCCTTCTCCAGCCCGGACGCGGCCAGCTCCTCGCGAGCGATGGCGTCCGCCTCACGCAGCAGATCCAGCCGCTCCCGCGTCACCTCGCCGATGATCCGGATACCGAGGCCGGGCCCGGGGAATGGCTGCCGCCACACCATCTCGTGCGGCAGGCCAAGCTCCTCCCCGACCGCCCGGACCTCGTCTTTGAACAGGGATCGCAACGGCTCGATGAGCGTGAACTGCAGGTCGTCGGGCAGCCCGCCGACATTGTGATGACTCTTGATGTTGGCGGCACCCTCGCCGCCACCCGACTCCACGACATCGGGGTAGAGCGTTCCCTGGACGAGGAACTCGATGTCAGCGTCGTCCGCGATGTCGCGCACCGTCTGCTCGAAGACCCGGATGAACTCACGGCCGATGATCTTGCGCTTGGTCTCCGGCTCGCTGACCCCGGCGAGCGCGCTCAGGAACTGCTCCTCGGCGTCGGCGACGACCAGCTTGATGCCGGTGATGGAGACGAAGTCGTCCTTGACCTGCTCGCGCTCGTTCTTGCGCAGGAGGCCGTGGTCGACGAAGGCACAGGTGAGCTGGTCGCCGATCGCGCGGTGCACCAAGGCAGCCGCCACGGCGGAATCGACGCCGCCCGACAGCGCACACAGCACCTGCTTGTCCCCGACCTGCTCCCGGATCGCCGCCACCGACTCCTCCACGATGCTCGCGGGCGTCCAGTCCGGAACCAGCCCGGCGATGTCGTAGAGGAACTGCGCCAGTATCTGCTGGCCATGCTCGGTGTGCAGCACTTCCGGGTGCCACTGGACGCCGGCCAGCCGTCGCCCGGTGTCCTCGAACGCGGCCACCGGGGTCGCCGCCGTGTGCGCGAGCGTCGTGAATCCCGCGGGGGCGTCGGTGACCAGGTCACCATGGCTCATCCAGCACGAGAACGACTCCGGCAGATTGTCCAGCAGGACTCCGCGGTGGTTCAGGGACGTGGGCGTCCGGCCGTACTCCGACTGGCCGGTGTGGGCCACCCGCCCGCCCAGGGCCACCGCCATCGCCTGGAATCCGTAGCAGATGCCGAACACGGGGATGCCGAGGTCGAACAACGCGGGATCCACCTGAGGAGCACCTGCGGCGTACACCGACTGCGGCCCCCCCGACAAGATGATGGCCGCGGGTTGCTTCGCCGCCAGGTCGGCCACCGGCATCGTGTGCGGCACCACCTCCGAATACACCTTCGCCTCGCGAACCCGGCGGGCGATCAACTGTGCGTACTGGGCACCGAAATCGACCACGAGTACGGGAGGATGGAGAGCCTGCTCAGCTTCGGCTTCGGTCATGCGCGAAGTCTAACGGCGGCCACGGTTGGTCTCCGACGCAGAACAATGAGCAAGAAGGAGGACCGCATGGCAAGCGATCGCGACTTTGGTCCCTTGCGGGATCTGTGGAGCAATCTCACCGGAAGCGCCGCCGGTCACTACGGCGTCCACGCCAAGGATTCCGTCGAGAACGTGTCCGAGACCCAGGCGCCGTTCGATCCCCAGCACAGCCCCCTGCGCCGTCGCCAAGGCGACGAGGCCGCCGAGGCCGCCGAGGCCAACCGTCCCACGACGCTGCCCGACGATGGCGGTGACGACAACCTGTGACGTGCCCCGGTCGATGGTCATCGGAGCGCGCTGCCGGGATAATGGCCCGGTGACCTCTCCCGTGACCGACCGTTTTGAGCCGACTCCCGCCTGGGTGGCGCAGTACCAGCCAGGTGTCCCGGCAACCATCGACGTACCCGATGAGCCACTCGGCTCCCTCCTGCAGCGCGCGACGTCGGCAGGAGGCGACGCCGTCGCGCTGGAGTTCTTCGGTGCCACGACCAGCTGGCGAAGGCTGGAGGATCAGGTCTCCCGGCTGGCCCGGGCGCTCACCGACCGCTACGGCGTCCGACCGGGCGACCGGGTCGCCCTCCTGCTGCCCAACTCTCCCCAGCACGTCGTGGCGTTCTACGCGGTGCTGCGGATCGGCGGCGTCGTCGTGGAGCACAACCCGCTCTACACGGCCCCCGAACTCGAGGAGATGTTCGCCGACCACGGGGCCACCGTGGCCATCGCCTGGGACGTGGCAGCACCCAAGATCGCCGGCACGGGCGTCCAGCACGTGCTGGCGGTCAACCTCCTCGATGCCTTCCCGCCCCTCAAGCGATTTGCCCTCAGCCTGCCGCTGGCCAAGCTCCGGGCCACGCGGGACAAGCTGCACCAGCCGATGCCCGGCGCCGACGCCTGGCGCGAGGTGCTGACCGGACCCCGGCTGGCCGACGACCATCCCCAGCCGCGCCCCGACGACCTGGCCGTGATCCAGTACACCTCCGGGACCACCGGGCGGGTCAAGGGCGCCATGCTCAGCCACCGCAACCTGTTCGCCAACGCCCTGCAGGGCGCCGCCTGGATGAAGGACGCCGAGGACGGCAACGAGGTCATCTACGCCGTCTTGCCCATGTTCCACGCCTTCGGCATGACGCTGTACCTGACCTTCGGCGTCCTCAAGCGCGCACGCATCGTCTTGTTCCCCAACGTCGACATCGACATGATCCTCGACGTCGCCAAGACCCGCCCCCCGACCGTGTACTGCGCGGTGCCGCCCATCTACGAGCGCACCGCCAAGCGCGCTCAGGAGCGCGGCATCTCGCTGCGCTCGGCCCGGTTCTGCATCTCGGGCGCCATGGCCCTCACCGACGAGGTGGTGGACCTGTGGGAGTCCGTCTCGGGCGGCCTGCTCGTGGAGGGCTACGGCCTCACCGAATGCTCCCCGGTGGCGCTGGGGAACCCGTTCTGGCCCACCCGACGCACCGGCACGGTCGGCGTCCCGTTCCCCAGCACGCTCATGAAGGTCGTCGATCCCGAGGATCCCCGCCGTGACGTGGCCCCAGGGGAGGTGGGCGAGCTTCTGTTGCACGGCCCGCAGGTGTTCAGCGGTTACTGGCACAACCCCGAGGACACTGCGGCGACCCTGCTGGAGGGCGGATGGCTGCGCACCGGGGACCTCGTCAGCGTCGACGCCGACGGCTTCACCACCGTCGTGGACCGTCTCAAGGAACTCATCATCACCGGCGGCTTCAACGTCTCCCCCACCGAGGTGGAGCAGGCACTGCGGGCCGAGGACGGCATCGCGGACGCCGCCGTCGTGGGGCTTCCCTCCACCCACTCCGGCGAGGACGTCGTCGCGGCCGTGGTCGCGGCACCCGGCGTGACGCTGGATCCGGAGGCGGTCCGCGCCGCGGCCCGGGATCGACTGGCCGCCTACAAGGTGCCGCGCCGCGTGTTCGTGGTGGACGAACTGCCCCGGTCGATGCTGGGGAAGGTACTGCGCAAGCAGGTCCGCGACCAGTTGCTCACCGACGCCTGACCGGCGCGGAGACGGACGCTCACGCGAAGCGGTACAGCCGCCACGTGGTTCCCCTGGCGTCCTGCCACTGCGCGGTCAGCGTGGCCACCCCGGCGCCGTTCTCGAACATCCCGGGGTAGGCCAGTTCGACCGCGTCCGAGGGGGAGTTCTGCGGCGAGGCGAGCAGGGCGTACGTGACCCCTGCGGCCGCCGGGTCGGCCAGCGCCTCCTGGAAGTCGCGGTCGGTGGTGATGACGTAACTGTGAGGATGCCTGCTCGCCAGGAAGACAGGGAACGAGTAGGCCACGTCGGTGATGATCGACCCATCCGCCGGGCTCACGTCGTCGAGGTCGGTGGCGACGGCGCGCTGCATCGGATACTGCCCGGCGGCCGCCACCTCGCGGGCGAGGGTCTCCTCGCGTCCCAGCCGGGGATTCGCTTCCGCCAGCCACCCCAGGGGCGTCGTCACCGCCAAGGCGAGCACGAGGACGCACGTCAGCCAGCGACGACGTGCCGCGGCGAGCAGGTACCCGAGGGCCAGATAGCCCAGCGGGATGGCGGCCATCTGCAGGCGGATCCAGCCGAAGGAGGAACCCCACAGGAACGTGAGATCGTCGAAGGCCAGCACCGCTCCGAAGACGGCGACCGCCGCCAGCGGCCCGGGCTCACGTCGCACCCATGCCACCATCAGCGCCGCCAGCGTCGCCGGCAGCGCCAGCGGGGCGAGATGCACCAACTGCTCACTCAGATACAGCGTCCGGGCGACCAGTCCGGAGCCGGTCACCGACTCGATGGACGTCTGGCCCGAGGTCACCTGCGCCGAGTTCCCGTACTGCGACGTGAACGTGGCGAACCAGGTGCCGACGATGACCTTTGAGGTCACCGCCCAGCCGAGAGCGGCCGCCGCGAACGGCAGCCCGGCCAGGGCTGCGTCGTTGACGCCATACGACCAGCGCTGCGCCGACGCCCGCGCGACACTGACGACGAACACGAGCCCGACGACCGCGATCGCCGGGGCGGCGGCCTCATAGCGGGTGAGATAGGCCAACCCCAGGCCCGTGCCCACGTGGACCAGCGACCAGGTATCGGCCTCGCGCAGCCACCGCAGCAGGTGCAGCGCCGTATAGAAGCAGGTGAGCAGGAGCATGGCCTCGCTGGCACCGGTGGCCGCGCCGAGCACCACCAGTGCCTGGACGGCGAACAGCCCGGTGAGCAGGCCTCGTGCCCAGGCCGAAGTCACACCGAGCTCACGCAGCATCACCGCCAGCAGGGCGACGCAACCGCCCCCGCACAGCGCCGACACCACGGTGCCCGCCGCCCCGAGCCCCGCCAAGGCGGGAATCCAGGGGGAGAATGCCAGCAGCGGAAGGGTCGCCAGCGACGGGAGCGGGTTCCACACGAACCCGATCGCCGCCAGGTGCGGATCCCGGCTGAACAGCACGTAGTAGCCGTTCGCCACGCGGGACAGCGCGTCCGGGAAGATGAGGTCGTTCGACAACAGCCAGCAGCCCGCACCCAGGTAGAGGGCTGACGTCAGCGCGAACCACAGCCAGGGCTCGGCGCGGGGTCGACGCGCAGGTGCAGTCGCCTCAGTCGGCATGATCGCCCTCGTCCAGGCCGTGCGCGGTCTTCTCCCAGTAGGACGGCTTGAGGATCAGCTGGACGAAGGCCTTGAGCGCGGCCAACCACATGAGAAACCAGTAGCCGGGACTCAGTAGGGCAGCCCACATCAGATCGGGACGACCCATGGCGCGCGCCGTCAGGACGTTGAAGTAGATGACCAGGCCGTTGCCGAGCACCGCGCTGATCATCGCGACGTAGTAGACGGTCGGGGGAAACCAGCCGGCGATCACCTCGCTGCGCGTCAACGCCCAGGCGATGGTCAGGCCCCACTGGAAGCCGTTGAGAGCGGCGAGCAGCGGCGTCCCGCCCACGAACAGCAGCAGGCCCGCCCAGGAGGCGAACCCGCCACGCGTCGGAACCGGCCCCCCTGCGCGCAGATGGACCAGCAACGTCTGCAGGTAGCCCTTGTACCAGCGCGACCGCTGGCGGATCCAGTTGATCCCGTCGGAGTTGGCCTCCTCCCAGGTGACCGACTCCAGCACCTCCACCTGGTAGCCCAGGCGGTGGAGCCGCAGCCCCAGATCGGCGTCCTCGGTCACGTTCCACGGGTCCCAGCCGCCGATGCCGTACAGCACTTCCGCGCGGAAGTGGTTGCTGGTTCCCCCCAGGGGGATGGGGGCCCGTAGCGCCTCCAGACCGGGCAGCAGATAGTGGAACCACGCGCCGTAGTCGAGCGCGAACCAGCGGGTGAGCAGGTTTTGGCGCGAGTTGTAGAAGGCGAGCTGGGCCTGGATGCAGGCCACCTCCGGACCCAGGTGACCCAGCGCGTAGGCGGCGCGGCGCAACTGCAGGGGCTCGGGCCGGTCCTCGGCGTCGTAAATGGTGACGAGGCCTCCCCGAGCCTCCCCCAGGCCGAAGTTGCAGGCCTTCGGCTTGGTGCGCGGCTGGCTGGGGGGAATGTCCACCACGGTGAAGTAGGCGTCCAGTTCCAGCCCCTCGAGCGCCGCCCGGGTGATCGTGTCGTCGGCCTCCACGAGCAGCCTGATGTCCAGCCTATCGGCGGGGTACTCGAGCCGTTTCAGATTGGCGACCAACACGCTCATCAACGGCTCATGGAGAACGGGGATCAGGACCGTGTAAACGGGCAAGTCGTCGACATGCAGCGAGCGCGCCTGCTCGTCGCTGACACGGATCACCTGGCCGCCCCGAATGCCCTGATAAAAGAGGAGTCCGCGATAGATCAGGGCCGCAAGATACACGGCGGAAAGCATCCCCACGGCTACGGTGAGGGCTTGTTGGGGGGCGGCGACCAGCGCCACCACCAACGCGACCGCCACCGCCCCCAACGCGACACGCTGGCCACGGGTCGTGACCGAGCGTGCCGAGAGGGTGGGCGCGGCCTCCGCCAGCGCGTGGGCGGCGAGGTGGGCGCGCTGAACGGCATCCAGCCCCGCCACCGAGCGCGGCAACGCGAGTGCGTTGCCGGCGAGCGGAGCCGTCTCGTCAGCAGCGAGCCGGGCAACCGGTTCGCTCATGCGACCACCCGTGCAATCCCCATGACCGGGATCAGGTACGCCAGGCTGGCCAGGTATCGCCCCCAGGCGATCGGGACGAGTTGCTCCGCCGCCGCCCAACCCCGCCACGAGAGAACCATCACCCCTAGAAGAAGGCAACATGCGGCACCCACTGACGCGATCACAGCGGTGTCCAGTCCGGGGACCAGCCGCGCGAGGACGGGCAGTGCCGCAGGCCACAGCCGCACCGTCGCCCGGGTACCGAGGGTGAAGAAGAGCCATCCGGCCGACGCGAAGAGCCCTCCGACGACGGCGGCCGACTCCCCCGTCAGGCCATGGGCACCCACCAGCCACAGCCCGCCCAGGCCCAGCAGCGCGGCGAGGATCAGGTCGAGGTCGCGGTCGTCGATGTGCGGCTGATGCCAGCGACTGAACAGCAGGGCGAGGCTGAGGGCGGCTGCCCCGGCCAGCCACGCGACACCGCTGAGCGAGGTCTGCCCGCCGAGGATCGCCCACGGCAGGAACCAGGAGATGACCAGCGCAAACACCAGACTCACCACCGTGGCGGCGGGAATCCTGACGCGCGGGCTTCGTGGAGCGAGGCGAGTATTCGGGGTGGCAAGACGGGGGGTGGTATTCATTACTGCGGTTCACCTTAACGATTGTCGTTCCGCCCGGCCCCAACGGACGACTCAAGATCTCAACCAGACTAACCCACGTGAGCCACAGAGCCGAATCGGCGCCGATCCCGCGTACCGCGGAACCCCACTCGACAATCACGGAAGAATCATTGTTTCAGCGTCGCCAGTTCTCGCGTGAGAAATATCCCAGCCCCGCGCTCGGACACCGAGGACGGGGCTGGGACAAGGCGATTCATGGTCAGACCGGGGACCGGAGAATATCCTCGGTGGTGCGTAGATCGACCTGGGGCGGATAGAGCCCCATCACCGTCAGCGCAGCCTGCTGGTGCTCCAGGCTCGAGCCCGCGCAGGCGTCGGTCACGACGCTAATCGTCGCGCCCGCGTCGGCGGCAGGCAGCACCGTCGAGATCACGCAGCAGTCCGTCGCGACCCCCGTGACCACCAGGTGCGGCGCGGGTCCGGTGACCGCAACGATCTGCTCCCACTTACCGAACGTCGGGGCGTCCACCACGACCGCGCCGCCCTGGATCGCCGGCCGCACCACATCGAGGACGTCGAACAACGGGTCAGCGGGGTCCCTGTCGGCGAACGGCCAGGCAGCCATGTAGGCCGACCAGGAACCCTCCCGTCGCCCGGGTGCCGGGGGAACCCAGCGGGTGATGATCGTCCGACCGGAGAATCGTGGCAACAGCGTGGCGATGTTCGCCTCGGCCCCCGGCCACAGCGGGGATCCCCACTCGCTGTCGGGGGCGGCGAAGATGCGCTGGGGGTCGATCACCACCAGCCAGGGTTCGCTCACGCCCGGCCCTCCTGCCGCGCGATGATTCCGCGACGGCCGAACCAGGTGACGACGAAGCCGAGAACCAAAGCAAGCAGGACCCCCAGATTGGCCCACGGCCAGGTGCCATCCCATTGCTCGACGCCGTCCACGACACTGCGGGTGCCCAGCCCGAGCGGCTCCAGCAGGTAGCCCTGCCAGTTGGCCCAGGCGGCGTCGCTGGCGAACTGGTTGACGACCAGGCCCCAGCCGATGACGGTCGCGATCACCAGCGTCGCCACCGACACCCAGTCGACCGCCCCGTAGCGCCCGCGCGCATCGAACAGCGCCGCCTCGTCGTAGGGACGCTTGCGGGAGGCGATGTCGGCGATCAGGATCCCCGCCCACGCGGCCATCGGCACGCCCAGGATCAACAAGAAGCTCTGGAAGGGCCCCAGGAAGCTCTCGGCGAAGAACACCACGAAGATCGTGCCCGCGGTGAGGATGACGCCGTCGACCGCGGCGGCGGCCGGACGCGGAATCTTGATGCCGAGGCTGAGCAGCGTCAACCCCGAGGAATAGATGCCCAGCACCGCCCCGGACACCAGCGCCAGCACGGCCGTGAGCCAGAACGGGATCAAGACCCAGATCGGGAGGATGCCGGCGAGCGTGCCGATGGGGTCGCTGGTGATCCCCTCGGTCAGGGCCGGATCGGAGCCCGCGAGCAGCAGGCCGTAAACGACCAGGATGACCGGGGCGACCGAGCCACCCAGCGTGTTCCAGAGCACGATCTTCGCGTTGGAGGCGTCCCGGCGCTGGTACCGGGACCAGTCCGCCGCGATGTTGATCCACCCCAGGCCGAACCCGGTCATGACCATGGTGAGTGCCCCGATGACCGCACCCACGTCGCCGTTCGGGATGCCTGCGACGACCGACCAGTTGATGTGGCCGATCGTGAGCGCCATGTAGATGAGCGTGATCGCCCCGGTGATCCAGGTGAGAATCGACTGCAGCCGCATGATCGTGTGGTAGCCCAGCACCGAGGCCACGACGATCAGGGCGGCGATCCCCAGGGTGGCGATGACCTTCGTGGCCGTCCCGGAGGCCCACCCGAGCGCGGAGAACACGGTGGCGGTCGCCATGACGGCCATGATGGAGAGGAAGGTCTCCCAGCCGATCGACAGCAGCCAGCTCACGATGCCGGGCAGCTTCTGCCCCTGGACGCCGAAGGCCGCCCGCGACAGCACCATGGTGGGGACCGAACCCCGCTTCCCGGCGATGGCGATGATGCCGCACAGTAGGAACGACACGACGACGCCCACGATGGTGACCGCGACGGCCTGGCCAAAGGACACCCCGAAGCCGTACACGAAGGCCGCATAGCTCATCCCGAACACCGAGACGTTCGCGGCGAACCAAGGCCAGAACAGGTCACGCGGCTTGGCGGTGCGTTCGGACTCGTCGATGATGTCGATGCCGTTGGTCTCGATGAGGCGGGCCTTGGTGGCGGCGTCGAAGCCGGCACCTTCGGCCGGAACAGGCGTACTCATGCCGGGATTCTCCCACGCCCGCGCGATGCGGATCCGACCGCTCATTCCCGCCCCACAGGCGCAGCGCAGGTCGTGGGACTCCTGGGACCCAGCGGCGCGGGCTCAACCCTGCGACCAGAGCGTTTCCCCGGTTGCTGCGCGGATCGTGACGGCGGGAGAGGCATCCAGCTGCAGGTCGATCTCGAGACAGGTGCTCGCGTCGCGCGCGCCGACCCGATAGCTGTAGGCCGTGTTGCTCAAGTGCAGCCGGGAGGTGGTGGCGGTGACGAGCCAGGGGTGGCGACGGCGCAGGCCGATGAGGTCCTGGTAGGCGCGATGCAGCGCAGCGCCCCAGGGGGCGAGGCCGTCGGGGCGGTCGGGGAAGGCGGGCCGCACCGCGTCGTCTCCGCCGAGACGGTGCTCCTTGACGCCCAGGAAGCCCTGCTCGTCGCCCGCGTACACCGAGGGCACGCCGCCGAGGGTGAGCAGGATCGCCGCCGCGGTGAGTGCACCGTCGGCTCCCAGGACGCTGGCGATGCGGGAGACATCGTGGTTACCGACGAAGGTGTTCGGCACGAACGAGTCCAGGAACCCGTTGTGCCGAGTGAGGGCCCAGTCCAGTTCGAACAGGTTGCGGTCGCGCAGGCTGGACCAGATCGCCTTCCACAGTTCGTACTGGGTCACCGAGTCGGCGCCGCTGGCCTCCACGAAGCCGGCGTAGTCCCCGTGGATGACCTCGCCGAGGATCCAGGCATGCGGGTGGGCCGCACGCACCGTCGGCAACACCTGGGCCCAGAAGGCGGTGTCGACCGAGTAAGCGGCGTCCAGGCGCCAGCCGTCGATACCCCGGTCGAGCCAGTGGCCCATGACGTCGGCCACGAGATCGACGGTGCGGGGGCTCGCGTGCTCCAGGCGGGCCAGTTCGCCGTGCCCTTCGAACACGCGCGGGGCGGCTCCACCCGGGGCTCCCCAGTCGATGTCGAACAGCGCTGCGTCGGGGCCGTCGGGGCCCTCCCGCAGCGCCTTCAGCAGGGCGGGATGGTGCGCCGAGACGTGGCTGAACACGCCATCCAGCAGCACCTTCAGTCCGCGGGAACGACAGGCGGCGATCAGGTCGTCGAACTCCTGAGCCCCACCCAGACGCGGGTCGATGCGGTAGTAGTCGAGGGTGTCGTAGCCGTGGCTCGCTGACGCGAAGAGGGGCCCCAGCAGAAGCCCGGAGGCCCCCAGGTCCACGGCGTAGTCCAGCCAGTTGAGGAGGCGCCGCAACCGGGGCTGCGGTGCGACGTCCTGCTCGCGGATCGGCGCTCCGCACAAACCCAGCGGATAGACCTGCCACCAGATCGCATGCTCGATCCACCTCATGAGGACCTCCTATTGAATCGCCTTCACTAGCGTTAGTGATGCTAGTTCAGTAAGGCTAGGATGGGCAACATGGCACGCAGCGACCGGCATCCCCGCACCCGGCTGGATCCCGACGCGCGGCGGGCGTCCCTCCTGGAGGCCGCCGCTGTCGAGTTCGCGGCCCTGCCGTATGCCGAGGTGACCATCGCGGCGATCGCCCGCCGCGCAGACGCCTCCGATGCGCTGCTGTACCGCTACTTCGCCGGCAAGGAAGATCTGTACACCGCACTCGTGCAACTCTCGGTCGAACGCCTGCTGGCCCGGCAGTCCGCAGCCCTGGCAGCGCTGCCCGCCGGCGTGCCGGTGCGCGACCTGCTGCACTGCACGACGTCGGCCTACCTCGACCACATCGCCACCCACCCGAACGGCTGGGCGACCCCGCTACGCTCCCCCGGCTCCGAGCCCGCAGCGGCCGCGGGCCTCCGCCTCCAGGCCCGCCACGACTATGTGCAGCGGCTGCGCGCACTGCTCAGCCCGAGCACCCAGGAACGACACGAGTACGCCCTGTGGGGCTACTTCGGCTTCCTGGACGCCGCCTGCCTGCACTGGGTCGAACGCGGCTGCCCCGACGACGACCGGCATTCCCTCATCGACGCCGCCCTCGGCGCACTGGAAGGCGCCTTGGGAGACTGGGCGGCCTGACCGCGGGGCGGCCTTCGCGCGCCTCCGGCGTCGCGGATCCCTCAGGGAGCAGCTGGGGCGGCGTCGCGCGCATCGGCGGCCTGCCACCCGCGCAGAGCCCCGCACAGCGTCCCGATCAGCCGAGCGTTGATGCCGTCCGCGTCCAGGTGTTCGGAATCACGCAGGTCGATGATCTCCCGGGCGTCGAACAGGATGTTCCACAAGAACAAGCCGATGTCACCCGGATTGCCCAGCCCGAGTTCCTCGGCTGCGGAGGCGATCGGGTGCTGCAGCGCCTGGGCCTGGGCCGTCAGATACTCGGTTCGGTCGCGCAGACGGGTGAGATACCCCGTCTCGGAGCGGGTGTGGATCATCGCGCCCCCATGGCGGAGCACGATCGTCACCCACTCGCGGCTGACGGTCGTGAGCAACTCCACCCCGACGGCCGTCTGCTTCTCGCTGAACACCAGCAGCCGCTGCCCGACGTCGCGGCGAAACTGGATGAGGATGTCCTCCACGGAGGTGAAGTGCCGATAGGCGGTCGCCGTGGATACCTCCGCATGCTCGGCCACGTCCGCCATCTTCACCGCGGAGCCCTTCCGGGCGATCAGATAGGCGGCCGACCTGATCAGACGGCGGCGATTCCTCTCCGTGTCGGCACGCACGTCCGATCCCCACTTTCTCTACGGGTGATGGCGGGGTGGACGCCTCAACGCGCCACCCCGCCATCGGGCACAAGCTCTCCAGGTGAGTCTAGAGCCCCGCACGGCTCCTCAGGTCGGCCAGACCCGCCCGGAGCCGTGCGGCACCGCTGCGCAACGACGCCTCATCGGCCGCATACGAGATCCGCAGGTGATGCTCCCCCGCCGCGCCGAACTCCGACCCGGGGCGCACCGCGACCCCCGCCTCGCGCAGTCGCGCCACGACATCGGTCGCGGGCAGATCCAGGTCGTAGCGCGGGAACAGGTAGAACGCGCCCTCGGGTCGGCTCAACTCCAACCCCGGAACGCCGGACAACTCACCCGCCAGCAGTTCGCGCCGCGCCCGGTAGGCCTCCCGCATCTGCGCCAGTGCCGACCCGCCGTCGCGCAGCGCCGCCAGCGCGCCATCCTGGACGGCCGTGTTGACCGAGCCGTTGACCGTGGCGTGGACGCGGGCGGCCGCCTTGATGAGCGGCCGCGGCCCCCACAAATACCCCACCCGCCAGCCGGTCATGGCATAGGACTTGGAGAACGTCTGGCAGTACAGGGTCCGCTCCACCAGCGCGTCGACGGCGATGGCTGAGGTGAACGGCTCGTTGGTGAAGTTCAGCTCCGAATAGGCCTCATCGCTCAACACGACCGTGGCCGTGCCCCGCAGCATCTCTCCCAACGCCTCCAGTTCGGCACGCGTGTGGACGATGCCGGTCGGATTGCTCGGGTTGCAGAAGACGAAGAGCTTGGCCCCGCGCAACGCCGTGGCGAGGGCATCCAGGTCCCAGTGCAGATCCGCCTGGAGTGGCACCGGAACGAGTTCTCCGCCCGCCAGATGCACGGCGTCCGCGTACAGCGAGTAGGTCGGATCCGGCACGACGACGCGGTCGCCCGGGTCCACGATCCCGAGGATCGCCGCCGTGATTCCTGCGGTTCCCCCGTGGGTGATCAGGATGTCGGCGGGATCCACGGGCGCGGCCGTCAGCCGGCCGATCGTCTCGCCGAGGGCCTCACGCAGGCCGTCCTCACCCATCAGCGGGGAATAGTGCGTCCGGCCCCGGTGCAGGGCAGCCTCCGCCGCGTCACAGATGACCGCCGGGGTGGGGAAGTTCGGCTCCCCCATCGCCAAGGAGACCAGGTCGGCGCTGGACTGCGGCTGCTGCACCCGGCGCGAGGCGCGCTCGATCCGTGCGACCGCGGCGGAGGGACGCGGGGCGAAGGAAGTGGCGGCGGGCATGACGCTCCGATCGGCAGCAGGGGCAGGCGGGGTGTCGGCGGAGGAGCCGACGAGCCGGCTGACCTCCAGGTCGTAGGAGATGTCGCGCTGCCGGGTTGGGGCGACCACGACCTCCTGCAGGACCACCCGGCCCGGCAGCGTCACCGCCAGGTGAACCGCCCGCGCCACGTCGATCGGCTGAACCATGTTGGCCCGCTGGGCGCTGGTGGGCGGGTGGGCGCGGTCGTCGAGGATCGGCGTGTCGGCCTCGCCCGGGAGGATCGTGATCGCCCGCAGGCCCTGATTGCGATAGGTCGTGTGCAGGAAGGTCATGAAGTTCCGCACGCCCGCCTTCGCCGCGCCATAGGCGGCCCCGCCGAGCAAGTTCGGCGTCAGCGCGGCCAGCGAGGACACCGTGACGATGGTGCCCTCCTCGCGGGCCAGCATCCCCGGCAGCACCGCCCGGGTGAGTTGGAAAACCGCATTCAGGTTGACGTCGACGACACCGCTCCAGTGCTCATCGTTCATGTACTGCGGGTTCAAGACGGTGGAGGCGCGGCCCGCGTTGTTGACGAGCACCTGAACCCCGCCGAGCTCCGCCGCGACCTGCGCGACGAGGCGGTCCGGGGCTCCTGGCTCGGCGATGTCGGCCGGATACACCCACAACGGGACGCCCTCGGCGTCCAGCTCCTGGGCCAACGTGTCCAGCGGCTCGCGCCGGCGCCCGACGACCGCGACGCGGTACCCGTCGCGGGCCAGCAGACGGGCGATCTCCCGCCCCATGCCGCTTCCTGCGCCCGTGACGAGGGCGACCTGTCCTGGTGTCTCACTCACTGTGTGTGCCTTTCGTGTGATGGTCGAAGAGTCAGCGGGTCGCGGTCCGCGCCCGGACCGCAGCCGACATGTGTGTTTCCAACGTCCGCAATGCCAGTTCCTCGGCGGCGATCTGGCCCACGGACGCATCCCGGTCGATCCAGCGGAACCTGAGCTCCCGCCCCGGTGCGGCCTGGGCCAGCCGCGCGAGGCTGGTGCGCGCCGCGAAGCCGACGATCGGATAGCCCGCCGTGAGGGTGCGGTACCGGCCCAGCACGATCAGCTCGTCGGCGGGCGGCACCTCCAAGGCCCCCACCGGCACCCCGTGGGAGACGATCTCGCCGGTGTGCTCCGGATGTGACACCGGGCCGGACAGCCGCAGCCCCACATGGTTGGACTGCGGCGTCACCGTGTAGGTGGCGCGGGCGAGGTGCTCCCGCATCCCGGCGGCCCGATCGGTGTCGGGTCCCTCGATGATGTCGATGGTCCACGGCCCCGGCTCGAAACTGGGAACGGCAACGGGCATCTGGAAGGGCACATACTCCCCGCGCGTCAGCGACGCGACCGGGAGCGACGCCTCCACGCTGAGCACCTGATTGACCTGGATCGCCTGCGTGAACCCCATCCGAGCGTCAGGGGCGGCGCTCCCCAGGAATCGCCCGCAGGCCAGGAGCCCGCCGAAGGCGATGTAGTTACGCATCCCGATGAAGCTGCTGGTGATACGGACCTCGCTGCCCGCATAGGCCACCAACGGCGTCCAGAGTTGCCCGGTGGTCTGCGTCGCACGACAGGCGGGGGCGCCGTCGATGGTCACGTCGGCGGGAGAGCCGGTGATGGCGATGAGCAGGTCGGTGGTGGGCACGAAGGCGAACTCGCCGCCCATCGTCTCGATCACGGGGACGTGGCGGGGGTTGCCGACGAGGATGTTCGCCACGGCCGCCGAGTACTGGTCGGCCGCCCCGCCGGTGGGGACGCCAAGGCGTTCGGTGTCGCGGCGGCCGAGATCCTGGAACGTGGTCACCCATCCGACGCTGGTGATGCGCAGATGCTGAGGCTGCCAATCCATCATCGCGTCGCACCCACTTCGCGCAAGAACGTGCCCTCCAGCAGCGCCGCCTGGTGGCTCCCGATCCGGACGAAGGTGACGGCGTCCCCCGGCCCGAACGAGGTGGGAGGCGACTGCCGGATGTCCACGATCGTGTGCGGGGTGCGACCGATGACGCGCCAGCCGGTGGGTCCGGGGAACGGCTGGATGATGGCGTTGGTGCCGGCCACCATGATCGATCCCGGCGCGACGTCGGTCCGCGGCTGGGCCCGGCGGCGGATCCCCGTGGCGGTCCGGTGCCCGTCCATCATCGGCGCCATGGCCGCGGCGAGCAGGGAGATCGTGAACGGGGAGGAGAAGAAGGTGTCGAGGAAGGCGTCCGTGCTGACCCCGCACTCCTGTGCGACCTCCCAACGGTCCGATGCCGCACTCCCAGCTGATGCGGCTGACCCCGCACTCCTGTGCGACCTCCTCCAGGTCGGGTGCCGTGTTGGGGTCGACCCACACGGGGATCTCGAACCGGCGAGCGACCCCGGCCGGAGCGTCCTCGTCCTGGGGTAGGGCGAGGATCAGCGTCACGTCGTGAACCAGGTGCTCATGCGTCGTGGCCTGCGGGTCGTAGCGCACCAGCTGGGACTCCAGCCCCGCGACGATCTCGGTCACCCCGGGAGGCCGGTTCGCCACCAGGGCGACGTGGCAGCGGGCCGCTGCGGCGCGCCGCAGGGTGGCCTCCGGCGCGTCGAAGCTGATCATCACGGCGCTGTCACCGTAGGGCTCGAAGGTGACGGCATCCGGTTCTCGACGTGACATGTCCGCTGCTCAGCGCTCCGCCGCGGCTGCTGCTTTCGCGTCGAGGACGGCGCGCAGCCCGGTCGCCTCGATGCCCGCCTGGGCCAGCGCCGCATGCAGCGCCCGGCCGTTCTCCAGGACCAGCGGGTGGTCCCCGTGCAGCAGCACGACATCCGCATCGTGCCCGAGCGGGACGGTGGCGCCGTCCACGGTCACGACGGTCCCCTCCGTGACGACCTGGGCGACGCGTCGGCCCACGAGTTCCGGGTCGAAGATGAGGCCGCCCGGATGCGAGCGGGCTACGGGCATCCCGTCCTCGCCGTAGCCGCGGTCCGCGAGGAACACGTAGCCGACGTCGAGGCCGCGTCGCTGGGACTCCTGCGCCAGCAGCCCGCGCTGGCAGATCACGATGTGGGAGGGGTCGTAGGCGGCGATCGCATCGGTGATGGCGCGGGCATGCTTGGCGTCGGTCTGGGCGATGCTGCCCATGCGTCCGTGCGGGGCGACGTGACTGATGGCGGCGCCGTGGACGCGGGCGAAGGCGTCCAGCGCCCCGAGCTGGTAGAGCACATCCGTGCGGATCTCCTCTTCGGACGCCTCGATGAGGCGGCGTCCGAAGCCGACGAGGTCGGGGTAGCCCGGGTGAGCTCCCAGCTCGATCCCGCGCTCGACGCAGGCGGCGACCGTGGCGTCGAGCACCCGGGGGTCGCCGGCGTGGAAGCCGCAGGCGATGTTGGAGGCGGTGACGAGTTCCAGCAGCGCCTCGTCGTTGCCGATGGTGTAGTTGCCGAAGCTCTCGCCGAGATCGGCCACAACGGCGACTCGCGAACTGTTCATGGTGGTCCTCTTCCTCTGAGGTGAATCGGGGGCGGGCCGCCGGTGGGCGGCCCGCCGTGAGAAGGTCACTCTGCCCGCAGGGGCAGGCCTTTGGTCTCCTTGACGAAGATCAGGGCGATCAAGGTGATCACCGCGGCGATGATCGAGGCGAAGGCCGGGATCATCGTCGAGTGGGTGAGCTTGATGAGTTCGGTCATGACCAGCGGCGCGCTGCCGCCGAAGATGATGGTCGAGATGCTGAACCCGATGCTGTAGGCGCTGTAGCGCACGGTGGTCGGGAACATCTCGGTCAAGACGGTGTGGATGCTCGCGGCGGTCCCCGAGAAGGCGATGGCCAAGACGACGGTGCCGATGGTAGCCAGGACCTCGTCGCCGGTCGTGATCAACGTGAACATCGGGTAGGAGAGCACGGCCATGGCGACCGCGGAGATGGTCAGCACCGGCTTGCGTCCGATGGTGTCGGACAGGCGCGCCATCAAGGGGATCGTGATGACGATGGCGATCAGGCTCAGGGCGGTGACCACCAGCGCCGCCTGCATGGTGAAGTTGCGCCCCTCCCCCAGCGACGTCTTCAGGTACGTGGGCATGTAGGCGAACAGGAGGTAGTAGCCGGGACCGTTCAGCGCCGGCAGGAAGATCGTCAGCGCGATCGCCCGCAGGTGCTCCTTGGAGGTGAACACCG
>NZ_DAIOIA010000002.1:0-70350 GCF_036744435.1 Propioniciclava sp.
GAGTCACCATCACGGATGAGGCGAACCACGTAGCGGGTGCTGCGCCGCAGCCCGGTGGGGGTCACGACGACGAACTCGCATGTGAGGCCGAACAGGTCCGCGATCGCGGTGCGCAGTCGCCGGGCCGCGGCCCCCGTGTCGAGATCCACCTCGACCATGATCTTGCCGCCCGCGATGTGCAGGCTCCCGGCGAACCGCAGCAGGGCGGCCACCTCGGCTTTGCGGCACGCGGGCTTCGTCACGGGAACGGCCGCGAGCTCCGCCTTCACCTCGGGTGTCAACGCCATGGCCCGGAGTTTAGTGGCCGATGACGTCGGAGTAGACCGACGCGAGCCGGTTCACGTCGTGACTGGGGCTTCCGTCCAGGACGCGCAGCGGCGCCGACACCACCTCCGCGCCCAGGGAGGCGGCCCGGCGCCGAAACTGCGGATCCTGGTCGACGTAGGCCGCGTCGCACACGATGGTGTCCAACCGCAGTCCGGGCGCATGGTCGGCGAGGACCTCCAGGTGGTGCGACGGCGAGAACCCCTGCGTCTCATCGGCCGGGGCCACGTTCATGGTGAGGATGCGGCGCGCCGGCGTGGTGAGGATCGCCTCGGCCATCTCGGGAACCAGCAGATGGACCAGGACCGAGGTGAACCAGGATCCCGGCCCCAGCACGATGTGATCGGCGTGCCGGACCGCCTCCACGGACTCGGGACAGGCGGGCGGCGCCGCGGGCACCAGCCGCACCTCCTGCACGCCGGGTGTCTTGGCGACGTTCGCCTGGCCCCGGACGACGCTCACCCCGTCAGGGTGGGCAGGATCGAGACCGATCACGTCCGCCTCGATCAGCAACGGCACCGACGCCATCGGCAGGACGCGGCCCTGCACGTCGAGCAGGCGGGCGACCATGTCCAGCCCGGACACCGCATCCCCGAGCCGCTGCCAGATCCCGGCGATGAGGAGATTGCCGATCGCGTGTCCGGCCAGCGGCCCGTCCCCGCCGAACCGGGACTGCAGCACGTCGGCCCACAGTCGGCCGTCTCGGTCGTCCCCGCACAACGCCGCCAGCGCCATCCGCAGGTCGCCGGGCGGGAGGATGTCGAACTGCTCGCGGAGCCGGCCCGAGGACCCCCCGTCGTCGGCCACCGTCACGATGGCGGTCAGGTCGCCGGTGACGCGACGCAGCGCGCGCAGCGATGCGGCCAGCCCGTGACCGCCGCCGAGGGCGACGACCGCGGGGAACCGTTCCGCGAGCGGCCCGCTCACTCCAGCCCCAGGTCGCGATGGTCGACGTGCACCGACAGGCCTTCCTCCCGGAGCCGTCGCGCGAGTTCCTCCGTCATGGCGGTGGACCGGTGCTTGCCGCCCGTGCAGCCGATGGCCACCGTGGCCACCCTCTTGCCCTCCCGCTGATACCCCGGAAGAACGGTGTCCAGGACCCCGCCGACGCCCTCCAGCCACGCCTGCGCCGCGTCCTGTCCCAGCACATAGGAGGACACCGCGTGCGACAACCCCGTCTGCGGGCGGAGCTCGGGCACCCAGTGCGGGTTCGGCAGGAAGCGCACATCGAGCACCATGTCGGCGTCGATCGGGATGCCGTTCTTGAACCCGAACGACATCAGCGTCAGTTTGAAGGCCCGGTCATCGGAGCTGCTGAACGCGTAGGCGACACGGTCGGAGAGTTGATGGACGTTGATGTCGGAGGTGTCGATGACGATGTCGGCGGCAGCCCGCAAGGTGGCCAGCATGGCGCGCTCGCGCCGGATGCCATCCAGCAGCGCTCCGTCACCCTGCAGCGGATGCGGACGACGGACGGATTCTTGCCGCCGCACGATCACGGCGTCGGACGCCTCGACGAAGATGATCTGCGGAAGGATGCCCTTCTCCTGCAGCGCCTCGAAGGCGGCCGGGATGTCGTCGAACTCGATCCGGGTGCGGACGTCCAGCACGACGGCCACCCGGTCGTAGCCGGCCGCGGCGGCCACATCCACGAAGGTGGGCAGCATCGTGGGCGGGAGGTTGTCGGCGACGTACCAGCCAAGATCCTCCAACGTGTGGGCGACGCTACGGCGGCCCGCACCCGACATTCCGGTGATGGCGAGGAACCTGATGGCTGGCTCGGTCATGGCGCCATTATGGCGGCTGCGCGCAACGCGGTGGTGGTGGCGCTCCGGCTACGGCTCAGCCGGGCAGCACCTCGCCGGTCGCCGTGTTGATGGCCTCGCCTGCGGGCTCTGCGTCCAACGCCAGCTTGATCGCCAGCGCCGTCTTCGGACCGATGCCCGGCACGGCCGCGATGTCGTCGAGGTGGGCGGCCCGCAGCTTGCGCAGGGAACCGAAGTGCTTGAGCACCGCTTTGCGCCGCAGTTCCCCCAACCCGGGCACCTGGTCCAGCAGCGAGTCGACCATGGACTTGCTCCGGCGTCCCCGGTGGTGGGTGATGGCGAACCGGTGGGCCTCATCACGGGCCCGCTGCAGCAGATAGAGGCCCTCGGAGGTGCGGGGCAGGATCAGAGGGAACTCCTCCTGCGGGATCCACACCTCCTCCAGACGCTTGGCCAGCCCCACCACGGGCACATCGGTGATGCCGAGCTCACTCATGGCCGCCTGCGCCGCAGCGACCTGCGGGGCGCCGCCGTCGACGATCAGCAGGGAGGGCTTGTAGGCGAACTTGCGCGCCACGCCGGTGGTGGCGTCTTTGAGCACGGCGTCCTCCCCGGTCAGGGACGCTTGGTCCTCCAGGTAGCGACGGAACCGGCGCGTGATGACCTCGTGCATGGCACCGACGTCGTTGCTGCCCTCCACGGTCTTGATGACGAACCGGCGGTACTCGGATTTGCGCGGCAGCCCGTCCTCGAAGACGACCATCGAGGCGACGACCTCGGTTCCCTGCAGGTGGGAGATGTCGTAGCACTCGATGCGCAGGGGTGGGGTGTCGAGGCCCAGCGCCTCGCCGATCTCCTCCAGGGCCCGGTTCCGGGTGGACAGGTCGGACGCGCGCCGGGTCTTGTGCAGCATCAGCGCCTCGGCGGCGTTGCGGGCCACCGTGTCCAGCAGCACGCGCTTGTCACCCCGCTGCGGCACGTGAACGCGGACGCGGGAGCCCCGCGCCTCGCTGAGAAGGTCCTCCAACGCTACCCCGGACGCGGGCGCGACGGGCAGCAGGACTTCGCGTGGAACCGCACCGGACGTGACCGACCCATCGGGGCCGGCGTACAGCTGCAGGCAGAACGTCTCGATGAGCTCCTCCAGGCTGGAGTCGTCGGAGCGGTCCGCGACCCAGCCGCGCTCCCCCCGCACCCGCCCTCCCCGGACGTGGAACACCTGGATCGCCACCTCGAGATCGTCGCAGGACACGGCGATGACGTCGGCGTCGGTGCCGTCCGGCAGCACGATGGCGTTCTTCTCGGTGGCCGATTCCAGTGCACCGAGCTGGTCGCGCAGCATCGCCGCCCTCTCGAACTCCAAGTTGTCGGAGGCCACCTCCATGGCGCGGCGCATCCGCCGGACGATGCGGTTGGTGTTGCCGGCGAGGAAGTCGCTCATCTCCTCCACGATCGCCCGGTGGGCGTCGGCGTCGATGCGGCCCACGCAGGGGGCGGAGCACTTGCCGATGTAGCCGAGCAGGCAGGGCCGTCCGCTGGATGCGGCGCTGCGGAAGACGCCGTTGGTGCAGGACCGCATCGGGAAGATCCGCAGGAGCGAGTCGACGGTGTCGCGGATCGCCCACGCCTGGGCATAGGGCCCGAAGTAGCGGTAGCCCTTCTTGTGCGCGCCGCGTCCCACGAACACGCGCGGGAACTCGTCGGAGGCGGTGATGCACACCCACGGATAGGTCTTGTCGTCGCGGTACTTGATGTTGAACCGCGGGTCGTACTGCTTGATCCACGTGTATTCGAGTTGCAGCGACTCGAGCTCGTTCTGCACCACCGTCCACTCAACCTTGGCTGCGGTGCGGACCATGGTCTGGGTGCGGAAGTGCAGGTTAGCGGGGTCGGCGAAGTACGAGTTCAGCCGCTGCCGGAGGTTCTTCGCCTTGCCGACGTAGATGACAGTCCCGGCAGGGTCGCTGAAGCGGTAGACACCAGGCTGCGTGGGGATCGTCCCGGGTGCGGGACGGTAGCTCGCCGGGTCAGCCATGGGGCCAGTTTAGGCGGGCTAGGGTGGGGTCCATGACTCCGGACCGGCGTACCTTTCTCACCTCCGCGGGCCTGGCGGCGCTCGCCGTCGGCACCGCAGCCGTGACGTCGGGGTGCACCAGTTCGGGTTCGGGTGGTTCCGCCGCGCCGGGCACGTCGGCGTCGCTGTCGGTGCCGGTCGACTCGATCCCCGTGGGCGGTGGCGTCATCCTCGACAACGCGTCATTCGTCGTCACGCAGCCCACCGCGGGCGAGTTCAGGGCCTTCAACAAGATGTGCACCCACCAGGGCTGCCCGGTCTCCTCCATCGAGGGCGCCACCATCGTGTGCCGCTGCCACGGCGCCCACTTCTCCATCACGGACGGGTCGGTCACCCAGGGCCCCGCCACCAAACCGCTGCGGGCCGCCACAGCAGTCCTGGACGGCGCCGAGGTCAGGGTGTCCGCGACGTAGTCGACCGAGCCGCCCCACCACGGCGGCGATCAACGTGCCGACGCCGTCGTTTCCACGCCACAGCGCTACCCTTACCAACCTCGCGACAGCCGGTCAGGCGGGCACCAGATTCAGCAGCGGAGCCAGGAAGGCGCCGGTGTGGCTGGCGGGGTTCGCCGCCACCGCCTCGGGGGTCCCGACGGCCACGACCTCACCGCCCCGGGAACCGCCTTCGGGCCCCATGTCGATGACCCAGTCGGCCGACTTGATCACGTCGAGGTTGTGCTCGATCACCAGGACGGTGTTGCCCTGGTCGGCCAAGCGGTTCAAGACCCCGAGCAGCTTGTTGATGTCCTCGAAGTGGAGGCCGGTGGTGGGCTCGTCGAGGATGTAGATGGTGCGCCCGGTGGAGCGCCGCTGCAGTTCCGTGGCGAGCTTGACGCGCTGCGCCTCACCGCCCGACAGCGTGGTCGCCGGCTGCCCGAGCCGGACGTAGCCCAGCCCGACGTCGACCAGCGTCGCCAGGTAGCGCTTGATGGCGTTGATGGGGGCGAAGAACTCCACCGCCTCCTCGATCGGCATGTCGAGCACCTCGGCGATGGTCTTGGCCTTGTAGCGGATCTCGAGGGTTTCCCGGTTGTAGCGGGCCCCGTGGCACACCTCGCACGGCACGTACACGTCGGGGAGGAAGTTCATCTCGATCTTGATCGTGCCGTCCCCCGAGCAGTTCTCGCAGCGACCGCCCTTGACGTTGAAGCTGAACCGTCCGGGCTGATAGCCGCGGGCCTTCGCCTCGGGTGTCTCGGCGAACAGCTTGCGGATCCGGTCGAACACTCCGGTGTAGGTGGCCGGGTTGGACCGCGGCGTCCGGCCGATCGGCGACTGATCCACATGGATGGCCTTGTCGATCTCGTCCAGGCCGATGATCCGCTTGTGCCTGCCGGGCACGTCCTTGGCGTTGTACAGGTGCCGGGCCAGGGCCTTGGAGAGGATCTGGTTGATGAGCGAGGACTTCCCCGAGCCGGAGACCCCGGTCACGGCGACCAGTTGCTGCAAGGGGATGTCCACGGTGACGTCACGCAGGTTGTTCTCGGTGGCTCCGACGATCGTGATCTTCTTACCGGACCCGGGACGCCGCACCGCAGGTACGGCGATGACGCGGCGGCCGGACAGGTAGGCGCCGGTGAGGGATTCCGGGCTGGCCAGCAGGTCGTCCACCGAGCCCGCCACCACGACCTTGCCGCCGTGCTCACCCGCGCCCGGGCCGATGTCGACCACGTAGTCGGCCGTGCGGATGGTGTCCTCGTCGTGCTCGACGACGATGAGGGTGTTGCCGAGGTTCCGCAACCGGACCAGCGTCTCGATGAGTCGCCGGTTGTCGCGCTGGTGCAGTCCGATGGACGGCTCGTCGAGGACGTACAGGACGCCGACCAGGCCGGACCCGATCTGGGTGGCGAGCCGGATGCGCTGCGCCTCCCCGCCGGACAGGGTCGCCGCCGGGCGGGACAGCGACAGATAGTCCAAGCCCACGTCGAGCAGGAACCTCAGCCGCTCGTTGATCTCCTTGACGACCCGGTGGGCGATGGACGCCTCCCGCTCGGTGAGCTGCAGCCCGCGCATGAAGTCCTGGGCTTTATCGATGGAGAGCCGGGACACCTCGGCGATGTTGAGATCCCCGATGGTGACCGCAAGCGAGGTGGGTTTGAGCCGGGCGCCCCCGCAGGCCTCGCAGGGAACCTCGCGCATGTATCCGGCGAACCGCTCACGGCTGTTGTCGGTCTCCGCTTCGGCGAACCGTCGCCGCACGTACGGGACCGCTCCCTCGAACGAGGCGTTGTAGGTCGTGGAACGCCCGTGACGGTTGACGTGGGTGACCTTGATCTTGCCCTTGATCCCGTTGAGGATCAGGTTCTTGACCGCCGGGGTGAGTTCCTCCCAGGGGGTGTTGACGCTGAAGCCGCGCTCGGCCGCCAGGGTCGCGAAGATGGTCTGGAAGTAGCCGGATACGTACACGGTGCTCCACGGCGAGATCGCGTTCTCGGCCAGGCTGCGGGAGGTGTCGGGGACGATGAGGTCGGCGTCCACCTCCATCTTGGTGCCGAGCCCAGAACACACGGGGCACGCGCCCCAGGGGGCGTTGAACGAGAACTGCCGCGGCTCCAACTCCTCCAGCGAGATGTCGTGCCCGTTGGGGCAGGCCAGCTTCTCGGAGTAGCGCCGGACGCGTTGCGGATCCTCGGCGGGCAGGTCGACGAACTCGACCTCGATGACGCCCTCCGCGAGGCCGAGCGCCGTCTCCACCGAGTCGGTCAGGCGCTGCTTGATCGTCGGCTTCACCGCCAGGCGGTCGACGACCACCTCGATGTTGTGACGCTTCTGCTTGTCGAGTTCGGGGAGCGCGGAGAGCTGATGGATCTCACCGTCGATCTGCACGCGGGTGAAACCCTGAGTCACGTAGGAGCGCAGCAGTTCGGTGTGCTCGCCCTTGCGCCCGCGCACCACCGGAGCAAGGACCATGAAGCGGGTCCCCTCGGGCAGTTCCAGCAAACGATCCACGATCTGCTGGGGCGACTGCCGGGCGATCGTCGCCCCGCAGATCGGGCAGTGCGGATGCCCGATCCGGGCATAAAGCAGGCGCAGGTAGTCGTAGATCTCGGTGATCGTCCCGACCGTGGAGCGCGGGTTCTTGCTGGTGGACTTCTGGTCGATCGCCACGGCCGGGGAGAGCCCCTCGATGAAGTCGACGTCGGGCTTGTCCATCTGGCCCAGGAACTGCCGGGCGTAGGCCGACAGGGATTCCACGTAGCGGCGCTGACCTTCAGCGAAGATCGTGTCGAAGGCCAACGAGGACTTCCCGGATCCGGACAGACCCGTGAACACGATCAGGGCGTCTCGGGGGAGCTCCAAGCTGACGTTGCGCAGGTTGTGTTCGCGCGCGCCGGCCACGATCAGTCGTTCAGTCACCCGGCCATCGTAGGTGTTCCCTCAGACAATTCTTGGGACGGCTTCACCCGGGTGGACCACCCTCCCCGCTAGGGTGACACCATGCTCGCGATCCTCAACCGGGGCCAGGTGGATCCGGCCCTCAAGCGGATCGCCCTCGCCACACAGTCGCTGCTGCGCGACACCATCGACCTCGACGAGGAGCAGTGGCACGCGCCCTCCCTGCTGCCGGGCTGGAGTCGCGCCCACGTCGCCACGCACATCGCCCGCAACGCCGACGCGCTGCGCCGAGTGCTGTCGGCGACGCTGATGGGCGATCCGGCACCGCTGTACCCCTCCGAGTTGTTGAAGTTCAACGACATCGAGCGGGGGGCCGAGCGGACCGGCCTCGAACTCCACGTCGACCTGGACACCGCGGCCGGCGAGTTGGCCCGGCTCATGGAACGCGTCGACGACTGGCAGGTCCCGGTCCGGCTGCCGGCCGGGGAGTTCCCGCTCTCGGTCATCACCTTGATCCGGCTGCAGGAACTCACCCTCCACCACCTCGACCTGGATGCGGGCTTCCGCTGGCAGGAGGTGGATCCGATCCCCGGCGGATGGCTGCTGCAGTGGACGCTGCTGCTGATGCGCGATGATCCTATGTTGCCCGCCGTCGACGTCACCTCCGACAGTGGCGTAACCGCATCCCTGGGCGGTTTCGGCGAACGGGTGACGTTCTCCGGCCCGGATCCTGCGCTGTGGGCCTGGCTGACGGGTCGCACCGCCGGGGACGGCCTGGCGTGGACGCCCGCCACCCACGCCGACGACTCCCGCGCCCCGGTGGTCTTCCCGCTAGCGGGCTGATGCCCGTGCCCCCGGCGGTGAGCGGCGGTGGCACCATGGGGACATGGACATCGTCAGCATCCTGGTGGGCAGCATGGCCAACAACTCCTACCTCCTCACCGATGACGGGGCCGGCCTGCTGATCGACGCCGCGGCCGAGCCGGACACCCTCGCCGCCCTCATCGGCGACACTCCCCTGCGCGCGATCGTCACCACGCATCGGCACCCGGATCACATCGAGGCGCTCGCCGCGCTCGCCGCCACCACAGGCGCACGACTGATCGCCGGAACCCCCGACGCCGACGCCATCGAAACCGAGACCGGTGTCACGATCGACGAACGGGTCTGGGACGGCGACACGATTCGCGTCGGCGGGGCGACGCTGGAGGTGATCGGCCTGGTGGGCCACACCCCCGGCTCCCTCGCGCTGGCCTATGCCCCCGGCGAGGCTGCGGTGCAGTTGTTCACCGGGGACTCGCTGTTCCCCGGCGGGCCGGGAAGGACGACCAACCCGGTCGACTTCGGCTCCCTGATGGACGACCTGGAAGCCAAGGTGTTCGCCCGCTTCGGCGACGACACGGTCGTGTGGCCAGGCCACGGCGCACCCACGACGCTGGGCGCCGAGCGTGAGCACCTGGGCGAGTGGCGCGCCCGGGGTTGGTGAGCGACAGCCCCGATTCGCTGCCCGTCGAGCAGGTGCTGAGGGCTCGACGCGCACGCCAGCTTCTCCTGGCCGGCCATGCGACGTGGGTAGGCGCCATCACGGCGATCCTTCGGGCTTACGATCCCGCAGGCGTCGGCCTGAGCCGCGACCCCCATGAATACGCCCCCGAAGCAGAGTCCATCGCCGAGAGGCTGGGCGATGCGGCGTCCGCGGGGGACGCCGAGCGCATCTGCGTCAATGTGTTCCGCTTCTGGTTCGGACCTGTCACCGGCCGGATGCACGCCCGCCTCACCCGGGCATCCCAGGCGATCTGGGCCACCGCGACCGCCGACGACAAGACCATTCCTCGGTGATCCGCCCAACGACCGTGGCGGCAGAACACCAGCACCGTGCGTTCATGTTGCTGTCCTAGAGTCCGCGTCAGGACAGGACAGACGCGCCCCGGGAGCGTCGGCGACTCACCGGTTCGCACCACGTCTTCGGGGCCGAGCAGGGGAGTCGCAGTGATCAAAGCCAGCACCGGGTGGATCATCGGGGGAGTCACGTCGCTGTCGGTGCTCATCGGTGCGGGCGCCTATCTGTGGTCCGTGCGACCTCTGCCCGACGGCTCCTACACCTGTACCTACCATGGAGTCCGCCTCCCCTACCCGCCCGACGTGGCCGTGGTGGGTGGAGTCGTGGTGGTCACCCCGAACCCCCACCCGGAGGGTGCCTTCACCGACGCTGCGGGCATCGAGCGCACCGACACCGACGTGTTCAAGGCCACCTTCCGCACCGACACCTCGATCCGCGGGACGCAGCTGACCTGCACCCTCGCGCGCTGAGACGCGCCGCCACGCGGGACCCACCCGTGGGGATCCTGGACCGGTTCACACCGCGTCCAGAAGACCCCTACTTGGTGGCCTCGACCACCTGGCGGATGGTCTTCTTCAGGTCGGCCACCTCGTCGCGCAGCCGTGCGGCCGTCTCGAACTGCAACTCTCGCGCAGCCGCGTGCATCTGATCGGTGAGTTCGTGCACCAGCGAGGCCAACTCGGAGGTCGGCAACGCCGACAGGTCGCGATCCCCCTTCGCGGGCACCGGCGAGGTCGGCTTATCGCCGAAGGTTCCCACCACCGACCGGGTGTCCGCGTCCTCACGGGCCAACATCTCGGTGATGTCGGCGATCTTCTTGCGCAGCGGCTGCGGATCGATCCCATGTGCGGTGTTGTAGGCGACCTGCTTGTCGCGCCGCCGGTTCGTCTCGTCGATCGCCGCCTCCATCGACGGCGTCATCTTGTCGGCGTACATGTGCACCTGCCCGCCGACGTTACGGGCGGCGCGCCCGATGGTCTGGATCAACGACCGCTCCGAACGCAGGAATCCCTCCTTGTCGGCGTCCAGGATCGCCACCAGCGACACTTCTGGCAGGTCGAGCCCCTCCCGGAGCAGGTTGATGCCGACCAGGACGTCGTAGCTACCCAGGCGCAGATCCCGCAGCAGTTCGATGCGCTTGAGCGTGTCCACCTCGGAGTGGAGGTACCGCGTCCGGATGCCGTTCTCGACGAGATAGTCGGTCAGATCTTCGGCCATCTTCTTGGTCAACGTCGTGACGAGGACACGCTCGTTGCGCTCCACCCGCGGCCGGATCTCCGCCATGAGGTCGTCGATCTGGCCCTTCGTGGGCTTGACGATGATCTCCGGGTCGATCAGCCCCGTGGGGCGAATGACCTGCTCGACGTAGCCGTCGCCCTTGGCCAGTTCGTAAGGCCCGGGCGTGGCCGACAGGTAGACGGCCTGCCCGATCCGCTCGGTGAACTCCTCGAACCGTAGCGGCCGGTTGTCCATCGCGCTGGGCAGCCGGAAGCCGAAGTCGACGAGGGTGCGCTTGCGCGACATGTCCCCCTCGTACATGCCGCCGATCTGCGGAATGGTGACGTGGGACTCATCCACCACGAGAACGAAGTCCTCGGGGAAGTAATCCAGCAGACAGTTCGGCGGGGTCCCCGGGCCACGGCCGTCGATATGGCGGGAGTAGTTCTCAATGCCCGAGCACGTGCCGATCTGGCGCATCATCTCGATGTCGTAGCCGGTGCGCATCCGCAGCCGCTGGGCCTCCAGCAGTTTGCTCTCACCCTCCAGCGTGGTCAGGCGCTCCCCCAGTTCCGCCTCGATGCCGGTGAGGGCGCGCTCCATCCGCTCCGGGCCGGCCACATAGTGCGAGGCCGGGAACACATAGACCTCTTCGTCCTCGCTGAGCACCTCCCCGGTCAGCGGATGCAGCGTCGAGAGGGCCTCGATCTCGTCGCCGAAGAACTCCACCCGGACGGCGTTCTCCTCATACATCGGGAAGATCTCCATCGTGTCGCCCCGCACCCGGAAGGTGCCGCGCGTTGCCGCGAGATCGTTGCGGACGTACTGGTTCGTCACCAGCGAGCGCGCCAGCGACTCCATGTCGTGCTCCTCGCCGACCCGCAACCGCAGCATGCGGTCGACGTACTCCTGCGGTGTGCCCAGGCCGTAGATCGCCGAGACCGTCGCCACGACGATGACATCACGCCGGGTCAGCAGCGAGTTCGTCGCCGAGTGACGCAGCCGCTCGACCTCCTCGTTCAGCGAGGAGTCCTTCTCGATGTAGGTGTCCGACTGTGGGACGTACGCCTCGGGCTGGTAGTAGTCGTAGTAACTGACGAAGTACTCCACCGCATTGTCGGGGAAGAACTGCCGCAACTCGGTCGCGAACTGCGCCGCGAGCGTCTTGTTGGGCTGCATGACCAGCATCGGACGCTGCAACCGCTCGGCCAGCCAGGCGATGGTCGCCGTTTTGCCGGTGCCCGTCGCACCCAGCAGCACCACATCCTGCTCGCCGGCCCTGACCCGGCGCTCGAGTTCCGCGATGGCGGCCGGCTGATCGCCCCCGGGCTCGAAGTCGGCGTGCACCTCGAACGGTGCCACGCGACGCTTGATGTCGGTGGTGGGACGCATGGCCCCAGCGTAGGCGGGCCCACCGACAGAACAGGGGGCTGTTCGCCCAGGGCGTGGCTCAGGCTTCCCGAGCCCTCAGACGCTGCCACAGGGCGTCCACACGGGCCTCCAGCTCTGCCCGATCACCGTCGTTCACGACGACCTCGTCCGCCACCGTGCGCCGCCGCCGACGCGAGGCCTGCGCGGCGATGCGGAGTTCGGCCTCCTCCCGGGTGAGCCCGCTGCGCGCCATCAGACGCCGCAACTGCGTGTCCTCATCGGCGTCCACCACGATCACCGTGTCGTATCGCTCGGCCAGCCCGGCCTCCACGAGCAACGGAATCACGTCGATGACGATCGCACCCTCGGGAGCATGTTCACGCAGCCACTCGGATCGTTCCCGGATCGCCGGATGGGTGATCCCCTCCAGCGCGGTGCGCGCCTCGGGGTCGGCGAATACGATCCGGCCCAGCGCCGCACGGTCCAGACTTCCGTCCGCTGCCAACACGCCCGGCCCGAACCGTTCCGCGATGGCATCCAGCCCCGGCGTCCCCAGGGCGACCACCTCCCGGGCCAAGACGTCGGAATCGATGATGACGGCGCCGTGCCGGGCCAGCAGGTCCGCCACGGCCGACTTACCCGAGGCGATGCCTCCGGTCAATGCGATGCGCGTTGCCACAGGCGCCATCCTGCCACCGGCACGGGGCCGTCAACGTGTCGTCCGCGCTGGATAGAGTGCGGCCCGTGACCGCACCCATCGACCCTGCGCCCGCCGATGCCGTCCTCCTTGCGTTAGGACGCGTCGGATCGGCCATCACGTCCACTATCGGACGCGGCGTCGCCTGGTTCCTCCGCCTCCCCTGGTGGGTTCAGGTGCTGTGCGTCTGGGCCGTCGGTCGCGCCTACTCGGCCTTCTTCGTCGTGACGATGGCCGCCCACCAAGGGCCTAATCCTTGGTCCCCGGAGACCCCCTCGTACCTGGAGTACATCAACGGGTGGGACGCCGGGTGGTTCCAGGAGATCCTGAAGTCGGGCTACCCGGAGGTTCTCCCCCGCGACGCTCAGGGAACGCTCGTGAACAACACGTGGGCGTTCCTGCCCGGCTACCCCTACCTCGTGCGGGCGGTGATGGCGCTGACCGGCGGGTCGTGGCTCGTCGTCGCGCCTGCGGTGTCGATGATCTCCTCGGCGATCTTCTTCCTGATGGCCTACCGGCTGTTCCGGCAGCGGGCCGAGCACGAGACGACGATCGCGGCCCTCCTGCTGATCACGTTCAGCACGGCGGCCCCGGTCCTGCAGTTTCCCTACTCGGAGTCGACCACGCTCGTGCTGCTGACCGGATGGCTCCTGCTGATGAGCCGCGGCCGCTACCTGTGGGCGGCGCTGCTGCTCCCCGTGATCGCGCTGTTTCGCCCCCTCTCGGCTCCGCTGGCCTGCGCCACCGTGATCATCGTGGTCACCACCGCCCTGGCGCACCGGAGAGGGGGGCAGCCGCTCCGCTGGACCACGCTGGCCTCGATGGCCGTCGCGGCCGTGACCTCCATCGCCTGCGTCGGGTTGTGGCCCGGGATCGTGGCCTGGCGCACCGGCATCCCGAACGCCTACCTGCTCACCGAGGCCACCTGGCAGCAGGGCAAACACCTGTCCGTGCTCGCGTTGTTCTTCGGCTCCTTCGAACGCTACTTCGGCGCCGACGGGATCCTCGTGGCGCTGATCGCCCTGGCCCTGATCGCCTGGGCCATGCTGAGCGCCCCCACCCTGCGTCTCGGCCTGGTGTCGTGGGCATGGGTCGGCGCGACGCTGGGGTATCTAGCTCTGATCGCGCCCTTCGACACGACCACCATCCGGCTGGGACTATTCGCGTTCCCGCTGGCCTTGGCCGCCATGTGGGCCTCGCCGAACCGCGCGTATCGGACGCTCCTGATCGTCATGGCTGCTGCCTCACAGATCCTCTGGTTCACCTACGCCTGGTACTGGTCAGGCAAGGGGTACCCCACCCCCTGATCTGGGCCGCTCACACGACGCCGACGCCCCCGCTCCCTGGTCAGGGAGCGGGGGCGTCGGCGTCGATCAGCGTGCGGCTCAGTTGCCGCCGGTGAGCTTCTCGCGAAGGGCCTGCAGAGCCTCATCCGAGGCGAGCGAGCCCTCCTGGTTGCTGACAGGCGCGCTGCCGGCGGAGTAGGACGCGGAGTTGCTGGCGTCCAGCGCCGCGGCGCTCTCGGCCGCCTCGGCGTCTTCGACCTGCTTCTTGTGAGCGATCCAGCGAGCCTGGGCCTCAGCGTACTGCTGCTCCCATGCGCGCTGCTGCTCCTCGTAACCGGGCTTCCACTCCTGGGTCTCCGGATCGAAGCCCTCGGGGTAGATGTAGTTGCCCTGGTCGTCGTAGCTGGCGGTCATGCCGTACAGCGACGGATCGAAGTCATCAGCCGCAACGTCGATGCCCTCGTTGGCCTGCTTGAGGCTCAGCGAGATGCGACGACGCTCCAGGTCGATGTCGATGATCTTGACCATGACCTCGTCGCCGACCGACACGACCTGCTCGGGGATCTCGACGTGGCGCTCGGCCAGTTCGGACACGTGGACCAGGCCCTCGATGCCGTCGCCCACGCGGACGAACGCACCGAACGGAACCAGCTTGGTGACCTTGCCGGGCACGATGTGACCGATCTGGTGCGTCCGGGCGAAGGTCTGCCACGGATCTTCCTGGGTCGCCTTCAGCGACAGCGAGACACGCTCGCGGTCCATGTCGACGTCCAGCACCTCGACGGTGACGTCCTGGCCGACCTCGACGACCTCGGACGGGTGGTCGATGTGCTTCCAGGACAGCTCGGAGACGTGCACCAGGCCGTCGACGCCGCCCAGATCGACGAAGGCGCCGAAGTTGACGATCGAGGACACGACACCCTTGCGGATCTGGCCCTTGGAGAGCTGGTTGAGGAAGCTGTGACGCACCTCGGACTGGGTCTGCTCGAGCCACGCGCGACGCGACAGCACCACGTTGTTGCGGTTCTTGTCCAGTTCGATGATCTTGGCCTCGATCTCCTGGCCCACGTAGGGCTGCAGATCGCGGACGCGACGCATCTCGACCAGGGAGGCGGGCAGGAAGCCACGCAGACCGATGTCGACGATGAGGCCACCCTTGACCACCTCGATGACGCGGCCGGTGACGACGCCGTCCTCTTCCTTGATCTTCTCGATCGTGCCCCAGGCGCGCTCGTACTGAGCACGCTTCTTGGACAGGATCAGACGGCCTTCCTTGTCCTCTTTCTGCTGAACGAGGGCCTCGACCTCATCACCGACGGCGACGACCTCGAAGGGGTCGACGTCGTGCTTGATGGAGAGTTCCTTGGAGGGGATGACCCCTTCGGTCTTGTAACCGATGTCGAGCAGGACCTCGTCCCGGTCGACCTTGACGACGGTACCGGTGACGATGTCGCCGTCGTTGAAGTACTTGATAGTGGCGTCGACGGCGCTGGCGAACTCGTCGTCCGTGGCGAAGTCGTCGACTGCGACCTGAGCGGCCTCAGGAGTGGAGGTCATGTAGTAGGGCTCCGATAACTGGAAGTTGTGATGGTGGTGCGGTGCGGCCCGTCGCGTCCACCACACTCGGTCCGGTGATGGACAGACCACGCCGATCCACCAGCCTACGCGTCGGCCCGGCCTGACGCAAAGCTGGTGGACACGGCTCCTCCCCTCGTCAGACGAGGGCGGGTTCGGTGGCGGATCCGGTGCTGACCCGGCCGTTGTAGACGTCCTCATCGAGGATGCCGTTGCGCTTGGCCACGATGGTGGGGACCAGCGCCTGGCCCGCCACGTTGGTGGCGGTGCGTGCCATGTCGAGGATGGGGTCGATGGCCAACAGCAGGCCGACCCCTTCCAGCGGCAGGCCGAGCGTGGACAACGTGAGCGTCAGCATGACGATCGCCCCGGTCAACCCGGCGGTGGCGGCCGACCCGACGACCGCCACGAACGCGATCAGCACGTAGTGCTGGAGGGTCAGGGGAACGCCGAAGAGCTGAGCCACCGTGATCGCGGCCAGTGCCGGGTAGATCGCTGCGCAACCGTCCATCTTGGTCGTCGCCCCGAGCGGGACGGCGAAGCTGGCGTACGTGCGCGGGACCCCCAGCTTGTCGATGGTGTTCGCCTGGGTGACGGGGAGCGTCCCCAGGGAGGAGCGCGAGACGAACGCGAAGGTGATCGCCTCCCAGGCGCCCGCGAAGAATCGGCGCACCGACAACCCGTGCAGTTTCAGCAGGAGCGGGTAGAGCCCGAACAGGACCAGGGCGCAGCCGAGATAGACGTCAAGGGCGAACACCCCCAGCGGGGCGAGGAGGTTCCAGCCGTAGGTGGCGATGGCCTTGCCGATCAGCGCGGCGGTGCCGATCGGGGCGAGCAGGATGATCCACCACACCAGCTTCTGGAAGATCTCGAGCGTCGACTGGGCGAGCTTGACGAAGGGCTCCGCCTTGGCGCCGACCGCGAGTGCGGCGGCCCCCAGCGCAATGCCGATCACGACGAGTTGCAAGACGTTGAAGTTCAGGCTGGTGGCCACCGACACCGTGTCGGCGGCCGGAGTGACGCGCGAGGAGACCTCGAGACCGAGGAAGTTGGCGGGGACCAGGGACTTCAAGAAGTCCAGCCAACTGCCCTGGGTGCTGGAGGCGCGTGCGCCGTCGAGGCTGATGGTGGCCGAGGCGCCTGGATTGGTGAGCACGCCGATGCCGATGCCGATGACGACGGAGACCAGCGCGGTGATGGCGAACCAGACCAGCGTCTGCACCGCGAGCCGGGCCGCGTTGGTGACGTGCCGCAGCTGGGTGATGGACACGATGAGCGCGGTCAGCACGAGCGGGACGACGATCACCCGGAGGAGCTGCACGAAAATCGTGCCGACCGTGTTGAGCGTTTCGGTGAGCCAGTCGAGGGCGAAGGCGCGAGCCAGGAAGCCGAGGACGATGCCGACGGCGAGACCGATCAGGACCTGAGCCCAGAACGGGAGGCGCCTGCGAACCCTGGTATCGGGGCTCGCGGTGGCGGAGGCGGACATAGTGGTGCCTTTCGGGGGAGAGTGAGCGGGCGCAGGGACGCTGCTGGCGAACGGACGCCCCAGGAGTGAGGTGTGACGCGGGGAGGGGTGACTCAGACCCGACAACCAGAGGTGCTGCGCAGACACAGGTCGACGGTCAGTCGACGCCAGAGCTCCGGCATGCAGCACCTCCTCAAACTTGGTTGACGCTTCGACCTTACGCCGCATCGGCGCTCCTGGCCAGCGGCGTCCATGCCATCGCGCCGGTGAGACGGGGCGTCGTCGCGATGGAATCACACGTGAGCGGCCACCCGCGACGGCTAGCGTTGTCCCTGTACCGAAACCCGAGGAGAACCAGCCATGAGCGGCACCGCCGAGGTCTACACGACCGCCACCCTGTCCCCGAGCAAGCTCGACCTGCTCGCCACCTGGCTGCCGCAGCAGCCGTGGTTCGACGGCGATGTGGCCCACCTGACCCGCGTGGCGCATTACCGCCTGGTCGACCCGGATGGCGAGGTGGGCCTGGACGGCATGCTGATCGCCTCGAGCGGTGCCGTCTACCACGTGCCGGTGAGCTGGCGTGCGGAGCCGCTGGCCGAGGGCACCCTCATCGGCACCGCTGAGCACAGCGCTCTGGGGACCCGCTACGGCTATGACGCCACCACCGACCCCGTCTTCGTCGCCGAGCTCCTTCGCGTGATCCGTGAGGGCGACTCGGGGGCCACCTTCGAGGCCGTGGAGACCGGCGAGGCCGTGCCGCAGACCATGCAGGTGGCCGGCACCGGCCTCCCGCCGACCGTCGACGCCCTGGGACAGGTTCGGCTCATCCGCGTCCTGGATGCCGAGCACGAGGACACCCGTGCGGCACGCGGTCTGTTCACCGCGACCTGGAACCTCGACGGCGCTCCGCGTGAGGACGTGCTCGCCGTTCTGCGCTGACGCGGCGGCGCGCGCTCAGGTCTCCACCATCAGGTCGGCCCGGGCGCGCGTGCCGTCGGCGGCGAACAGGGCATCCTCCTGCGCCGCCCAGCGCTCCCAGTGGGGCCTGAACGTCTCACCGTCGCGCGCGAGGCCCCGGGCCCGGCGCACCTCGCGTGGCGCATCCACCCAGACCCGCAGCGACACGTACGCCGACGCCTCACCGACGCTGGCGCCGCATCCCTCCACGACAAGCAGCGGAGAGGGCGCCACGATGCGTACCCGGCCTCGGGTGCTGGCGGCCCAGTCCCACACCCGGGGGCGGGCGGGCCGCCCGGCGGCCAGCGGACGCAGCACCTGATCCACCAGATAGTCGACCCCCGCGGCCAGGCCGTCCCAGCCGGGGTACAGCTCGTCCATGTGCACCGTGACGGCACCCACGCGCGCGGACAGCGCGTCCGCGAGAGTCGTCTTGCCCGACCCGGAGGGCCCATCGATCGCCACCACCACGGTGGCACCGCATCGGGGAACCGCATCCGGCAGGAGCGCGACGATCCGGGCCGTCGCAGCATCGAGGCTGCTGGACGCGATGCTCATCGCGCGGCCCTGCCTGGGCGGTGACCGCCGGCTACCGCGCTGCGGGCTGACATCGTGCTCAGTGGGCGGCGTCGTGCCAGCTACGCCCCGACCCGACGCTGACGTCCAACGGCACCGCCAGATCGAAGGCGTGCCCCATCCGCTCCCGCACCAAGGACTCCAGCACGTCCGCCTCTCCCGGTGCCACCTCGAAGACGAGTTCGTCGTGTACCTGCAGCAGCATGCGCGAGGAGAGACCTTCGCGGGCGAGGCCGGCCTCGACGTCCAGCATCGCCAGCTTGATGATGTCGGCGGCCGATCCCTGGATGGGGGCGTTCAGCGCCATCCGCTCGGCCATCTCCCGGCGCTGACGATTCGAGGAGTTGAGGTCGGGCAGGTACCGCCGACGCCCCAGGATCGTCTCGGTGAAACCGGTGCGCCGCGCCTGCGCGACGATTCCGCTCAGGTAGTCGCGGACATGCCCGAACCGTTCGAAGTACTCCTCCATCAGGCCCCGGGCCTCGCTGACGGAGATCTTGAGCTGACCCGACAGGCCGAATGCGGACAGACCGTAGGCGAGCCCGTAGTTCATCGCCTTGATCTTGGCACGCATCGCGCCGCTGACCGCATCAGGAGCAACCCCGAACACGCGTGCGGCCATGGCCGAGTGGAAGTCCGCCCCGGAGGTGAACGCCTCGATCAGGCCGACATCACCCGACGCGTGGGCCATGATCCGCATCTCGATCTGGCTGTAGTCGGCCGTGAGCAGGGTCTCGTACCCCGTGCCCACGACGAACGCGTCACGGATCCGGCGCCCGGCCTCGGTCCGGATGGGAATGTTCTGCAGGTTCGGGTCGGTGGAGCTCAGCCGACCGGTCGCCGCGACGGTCTGCAGGTAGGTCGTGTGCACGCGGCCATCGTCGGAGATCGACTTCTGCAGCCCCTCCACCGTCTGTCGGAGCCGGATCTGATCACGATGCCGCAGGAGAGCCGCCAGGAACGGGTGCTCGGTCTTGGCGTATAGCCCCTCCAACGCGTCCGCGTCGGTGGTGTAGCCCGTCCGCGTCCGGCGGGTCTTGGGCATGTCGAGCTCGTCGAAGAGCACCGTCTGCAACTGCTTGGGTGAGCCCAGGTTGATCGGCTTGCCGATGGCGTCGTAGGCCTCCTGCTCGGCGCGACGCACTTCGGTATCGAAGTCGGCCCACAGTCTTTCCAGGGCGTCGGAGTCGAGGGCGATCCCGACCTGCTCCATCCGGGCGAGCGTCCGTTGCAGCGGCAGCTCGACCTCCCCCAGCAGAGAAGCCCCTCCCGCCTCGCCCAGTTCCGCGTCGAGGACCCCGGCGAGCTCGGCGACGGCCCGCGCCCGCAGCATCGCGTCCCGGCCCGCCTCCGGATCGGCGAAGTCGAGGGTCAGCTGGCCGTCGTCGACGGCGGCGGCTCCCTCGACCGTGAGTTCGCGGCGCAGATGGCGTGCCGTGAGATCGGCCAGATCGTAGGTGCGCTGGTCGGGACGCAGCAGGTAGGCGGCCAGATGGGTATCGGATGTCAGCCCGCCCAGCTCCCAGCCGCGGGCCCAGATCGCCTCCAGCGGCCCTTTCGCGTCATGCATCGCCTTGGGGGACGTCTCCGAGGCCAGCCAGGATGCGAACACCGCATCGTCTTCCGGCGTGATGGTGGCGACGTCGAGCCAGGCCGCGGCGCCATCGAGCGAGGCAAGTGCCACGCCCGACAGGTCGCCCGCTCCCGCGCCCCACCGGCCCTCGGGCTGAAGGCCGACCAGCCCGCCGCCGTGCTCGTCCAGCCAGCCGGGCAGGTCGCCGCCCGCCAGGGCGACCCCCGTCACCTCGAAGCCCCCCTCGGGCTCGGTCTCCTGGGCGGGCAAGGTCTCCAGCAGCCGTTCCCGCAGGACGCGGAACTCCAGCGCGTCGAACAGCGTGTGAACCGCCTCCCGATCCCAGTCGACGCGGGCGAAGTCGGCGGGCCCCTGCGGCAGCTCCAGCGTGCGGACCAGCGCATTGAGCTCGCGGTTACGCGTGACGTCGTCCAGGTGGGCGCGGAAGGACTCCCCTGCCTTCCCGCGCACCGCGTCGGCGTGGGCGAGCAGGTTCTCCAGCCCGTCGTACTCCGTCAGCCACTTGGCCGCAGTCTTCGGGCCGACGCCCGGGACCCCCGGCAGATTGTCGGACGTCTCCCCCACCAACGCGGCAAGCTCGGGATAGCGCGTGGGCGGCACAAGGTAGCGCTCCTCCACCAGCGCCGGATCCAGACGCAGCAGGTCAGAGACCCCCTTGCGGGGGTACAGCACCGTCGTGTGCGCGTCTACCAGTTGCATGGCGTCGCGATCGCCGGTGACGATCAGCGTGTCGAAGCCCTGCTGCCCCGCCTGCAGGGACAGCGTGGCAATGATGTCGTCGGCCTCGAAGCCCTCCTTGTCGAGGTGAGGGATGCGCAACGCGTCCAGGACCTCACGGATGAGGGCCACTTGCCCCGTGAACTCCTCCGGCGAGGCGGAACGATTCGCCTTGTAGTCGGAGTAGCGCTCGGAACGGAAGGTCTGGCGGCTCAGGTCGAAGGCGACGGCCACGTGGGTCGGCTGTTCGTCGCGCAACACGTTGATCAGCATGGACGTGAACCCGTAGACGGCGTTGGTGTGCTGCCCCGTGCTGGTGGAGAAGTTCTCCACCGGCAACGCGAAGAAGGCCCGGTAGGCGACCGAATGCCCATCGATCAGGAGCAGGCGCGGGGCGGAGGGAACGGTCTGGGTCACGGGCGGAAGCCTATCCGGTACCCCCGACAGCCTGGCGCCGGGGATCGTGCCGGATCCTGACAGGATGGGCGCATGGACATCGCGCAGTGGCCGACGCTCAGCGCCGGCGGTCTCGACGAGAAGATGGGGTTTGAGTTGCTGCAACTCAGTGCGGAGGTGACCCGCGGCCGCATGCCCGTCGCGGGAAACACGCAACCCTTTGGGCTGTGGCACGGCGGGGCGTCCTGCGTGCTGGCGGAAAGCCTCGCCTCCCTGGCCGCCTACGAGGCGGCCGGTCCGGGCGGTGCCGCGTTCGGGGTGGACCTCAATGCGACCCATCACGCCCCCGCACGCAGCGGGTGGGTCATCGGGGAGGCGCGTGCGCTGCGGATCGGCGGGACGCTGGGCACCTGGGAGGTCGTCCTGACCGACGACGCCGGTCAGCGGCTGTGCACCGCCCGCGTCACCTGCGCCATCCGGCGCGCGCGGCCCCGCCCGGACGCGGGGACCGACGCGCAGCAGGACTAGTCGTCCAGGACGGGCGCGGCCTTCGCCTTGCCCTTGCCCTTCGGCTTGCCCGTGGAGTTGTGGTCGATGACGCCCTCGGCGACCTCACGCATCGACTTGCGCAGGTCCATGGCCGTCTTCTGGATCCAGCGGAACGCCTCGGCCTCGGACAGACCCAGGCCCTCCTGCAGCATTCCCTTGGCCTGGTCGACGGCCTTACGGGACGCCAGGCGCTCCTCCAGATCGGCGACCTCGTCGTCCAAGGCGCGGATCTCGGCGAACCGCGCCATCGCCAATTCGATGGCAGGGACGACGTCGGAGGCGTCGAACGGCTTCACCACGTAAGCCATGGCCCCCGCCTCACGGGCACGGTCCACCAGTTCGCGCTGGCTGAACGCCGTCAGCATCACGACGGGCGCGATCCGGTCCTCGGCGATCGCCGTGGCCGCGGTGATGCCGTCCATGACGGGCATCTTGACGTCCATCACGACCAGGTCGGGCTCCAGCTCGCGGGCGAGCTTGAGCGCCTCCTCGCCGTTCCCGGCCTCGCCGACGACCTCGTAGCCCTCACCGGTGAGAAGTTCCACCAGATCGAGCCGGATGAGCGCTTCGTCTTCGGCGACGACCACCCGGGGCTGCTTGGGGGGCGTGTCACTCACGAGATCACCTTCCTTGGTTCACTGTCCGCACTGTCATGCAGATAGTCCATGACGCGCGGCCGATGCGGCGCGTCCGCCACCAGTGTGGCACTATGTACGTCGCACCCGCCGGGGTGGCGGAATGGTATACGCGGACGGCTCAAACCCGTCTGGGCGCAAGCCCGTAGGGGTTCGAATCCCCTTCCCGGTACTGCCGAGATCACGCGATCTCGGCCACCCGCAACGAATTCGTCTTCCCGGCCGTGTGCTTCGGGTTGCCTGCGACGATGACGAGCCGGTCCCCCGACTGGACCATCCCCGAGCCCTTGAGCCGGTTCTGCACGGCATCGACCATGGCGTCCATCGAGTAGAACTCCGGCGTGGTGAAGGACTTGATGCCCCACGCCAGGGTCATCTTCTGCGCCGTCTCCAGATAGGGGCTGAAGGAGCACACCTGGATCGGGGAACGCAGCCGGGCCAGCCGCAGCGCGGTGTCGCCGGTCTTGGTGAAGGCCACCAGGTACTTCGCGCCGATCCGCTCGGCGACCTCCACGGCCGCCTTGGCGATGATGCCCGAGGTCGTGTGCGGGTCCCAGTCGATGCTGAAGATCTGATCCAGGCCCAGGGATTCGGTCTTGCGGATGATGCGCCCCATGGTGTCGACCGTCTGGATGGGCCACTGGCCCACCGCCGTCTCACCGGAGAGCATGACCGCGTCGGCGCCGTCCAGGATCGCGTTCGCGACGTCGGACGCCTCGGCGCGCGTCGGACGCGGCGCGCTGATCATCGACTCGAGCATCTGCGTGGCCACGATGACGGGCTTGGCGGCCTGCCGGGCGGCGGTCACGATCTGCTTCTGGACGCCGGGAACGTCTTCCAGCGGAAGCTCCACCCCCAGGTCGCCCCGGGCCACCATGATGGCGTCGAACGCGATGACGATGTCTTCCAGCGCGGCCACGGCCTGCGGCTTTTCGATCTTGGCGATCACCGGGACCCGGCGACCGAACTCGTCCATGATCGCGTGCACGTCGTCGATGTCGCTGGCCGAGCGCACGAAGGACAGCGCCACCATGTCGACGCCGTTCTCCAGCGCCCACCGGAGGTCGGCGGCGTCCTTCTCGCTCAGCGCGGGAACGCTCACCGCGACACCGGGCAGGTTGATGCCCTTGTGGTCGCTCACCCGGCCGCCGATGATGACCTCGGTGACCACGTCGTCCTCGGTCACTTCGAGCGCCTTGAGTTCGATGGCGCCATCGTTGATCAGGATCTGATCGCCGGGCTTCACGTCGTGGGTGAGGGTGTGCAGGGTGGTTCCGGCGCGCTCCTTGGTGCCGGCCACGCCCTCCTCGGTGGTGATCGTGAACCGATCACCGGCCGTGAGGATCTCCTCGCCGTTGGCGAAGGTGTCCAAGCGGATCTTGGGGCCCTGCAGGTCGGCGAAGATGCCGATCGGGCGTCCGGCGGCCTCAGCCGCCTCCCGCACAGCGTTCAACCGGCGCAGGTGCGTCTCATGGTCGCCATGGCTCATGTTCAACCGGGCCACATTCATGCCCGCATCGATCAGCTCGCGTACCTTGCCGGGGGCATCGGTCGCCGGGCCGAGGGTGCACACCGTCTTGGCTCGTCGGTTGGGAAGTCCATCGTTTTTCAGGTTCGCCACGCCGTGAAGATTACCGCAGGGCGCCCCGCGATCCTCATCGCGGGCCGATTTGGTCATCCTGACCATTTCGTGACAACGAGGTGACGCAATGCCCGGGCGTCAGGCCTGCGACACCACGTCCAAGGCGTGCTTCAGGTCGGCCGGATAGGAGGAGGAGAACGTCACCCACTCCCCCGATCCGGGATGCTCGAAGCCGAGTTCGACGGCGTGCAGCCACTGCCGCTCCAGACCCAGCCGGGCGGCCAGCGTCGGATCCGAACCATAGAGCGGGTCACCGACGCAAGGATGCTTGACGGCCGCCATATGCACCCGGATCTGGTGGGTGCGCCCGGTCTCCAGATGGATCTCCAGCAAGGTCGCCGACCGGAACGCCTCCAGTGTCTCGTAGTGGGTCACGCTGTGGCGCCCGCCATCGACGATCGCCATCTTCCAGTCATGGCCGGGATGCCGGCCGATGGGAGCGTCGATCGTGCCCGTGAACGGGTCGGGATGCCCCTGCACCAAGGCGTGATAGATCTTGCTGACGGTCCGCTCCCGGAAGGCCCGCTTGAGCGCCGTGTAGGCCAGCTCGCTCTTGGCGACGACCATCAGCCCGGACGTCCCCACGTCGAGGCGCTGCACGATGCCCTGGCGCTCGGCGGCGCCAGAGGTGGAGATCCGGAACCCTGCCGCCGCCAGATGGGAGACGACGTCGGGACCGTCCCAGCCGAGCGACGGGTGGGCGGCCACGCCCGCGGGCTTGTCGATCACGACGATGTCGGCGTCGTCATGGACGATGCCGATGCCGTCGACCAGCGTCGGGGTCACCTGAGCCATGCGCGGCTCGGAGAGTTCCAACTCCAGCAGATCGCCGCCGGACACCCGGGTCGACTTCGTCACGACCTCGCCGTTGAGCAGGACACTCCCCGCCGCGATGAGCTCGGCCACCCGCGAGCGGCTCACCCCCGTCATCCGCGAGGCCGCGGCGTCGACGCGCTCACCGGCCAGCCCGTCGGGGACCAGGTGGATGCTCACTCCTTCGCCTTGCCAGCGGCCTTCGTGGAGGTGCCTGCGAGGTCGACCTGGGTGATCACCACGAGCCACACGATGGTGACGGCCGCGAACGTGATGCACATGTCGGCGACGTTGAAGATGGCGAAGTTCGGCAACTGCAGGAAGTCCACCACGTGCCCGTGCAGGAAACCCGGAGGACGGAAGAGCCGATCCGTCAGGTTGCCCAGGATGCCTGCGATCACCAGGCCCAGGGCGACGACCCAGCCCACGTGTCGGGCTCGGGGCACCAGCCGCCACAGCACGAACACGAGCGCCGCGACGGAGATGGCGGTGAAGACGGGGGTCACCCCTTCGCCCATGCTGAACGCTGCGCCCGGGTTGAAGATCAGCTGCAGCGTCAGGAGGCCGCCGAGAAGTTCGATGGGTCGCTGCGGATCGAGGAAGGCCAACGCGAGGGTCTTGGTGGCCAGGTCGAGCAGGTAGCCCACCAGACCGACACCGAGCGCCACCACCCAGGCGGCGCGCGGAGAGAGCAGCGTGCGAGACTCGGTGCCGGCTATCGCCGTTCCTCCCGCTGCTTGCACGCCAGGCACAAGGTGGCCCGCGGGAACGCGATCAGGCGGTCCTTGCCGATCGGCTGGCCGCACACCTCGCACCAGCCGTACTGGCCCGAGTCCAGACGTCGCAGGGCGTTCTGTGCCTGATCGAGCATGTCGCGGGCGTTCTGCACCAGCGACATTTCCTGGTCGCGCTCGAAGTTCGTGGAACCGACGTCAGCCGGATCGCGACCAGCACCCTCGGTGCCGTCGTCGAAGAGCCGCTCGAGCCCCTTCTCCGCCGTTCGGATGGCGCGCTCCATGCGCTGGACGTCGAACAGAAGGTCCTCACGGACCTCGTCCAGTTCGTCCTGAGTCCAGGGATCCTCCCCGTCCAGAACCGGAACGACGATCTCGTTCCCCTTGGCCGGCTTGGGCATCTATCTCCCCCTGAATCTGGTCCGATGGCTAACGCTGAGCGCAGACAGTACCACCCTTTGATCCCCTCTCGCGGCATTTCCGCACGACCCGGACGCGCGCGGGCCCCGGACGGTTTGTCCGGGGCCCTCGCGTGTCACACAGGGTCAGCGCTCGTCGTTCAGGAGCGCGTCCAGCCGAGGCGTGGCCGACGTCCCGCGAATGCCGTCGCGCAGCAGGTCCGGCGTGGCCTCCGGCGCCAGCCGGTTCTCCCGCAGCGCGGTGATCTGCTTCTCCAGGTGCGTGGTGAAGGAGCTGCGGAACTGCTGCTCGTAGGCCCGCAGGTGGTCGACGCGGGTCGTCAGTTCGTCCCGCTCCGCCTCCAGCGTGGTGAACAGCGAATCCCGGCGGGAAGCCGCGTCCTTGTCGACCTGCGCGGCACGCTCGGCCGCCTCGACGGTCACCTTCTCCGCCGCGGCCCGGGCCCGCTCCTCGATGTTGCGCGCCAGGTCGCGCGCATCCATGGTCGCCTTCTCCGCCGACGCCTGGGCCTCCGACGTGACCCGCTCCGCGGTGTGGTGGGCGTCCGAGGTCAGGGCATCGGCCGTGCTGCGCGCATCGCTGGTGAGCTTCTGCGCCAGGGAACGGGCCTCGGTGGTGGTCCGGTCGGCCTCGCTCTTGGCCTCGCCCACGAGGGCCTCGGCCTGCTCGGTCGCCATCTGCACCAGCCGGGTCACCGCCGGAGAGGCATCGCTGGCGGCCCGGACGACGAGCTGCTGGAGCCCGGCACCGGCCACGAAGCCCGCCACCGGAGCGCCGACGCCCGAGGAGGACGGCGGAGCCTGCTTGAGCTGCTGCACCTGCCCGCGCAGGGTGAGCAGTTCGGCCTCGCGGGAGGAGACCTCGCCGCGCAGCTCCTGCACCTGCACGCGCAACTGCGCGATCTGCTGGTCGCGACCGGTCAGCTCGCTCTCCAGGTGGGCGGCCTTGTCGCCGCCACCGGCCAGGGAGTTGTGCAGGTTCGCGATCTCGTCCTGCCTGCGGGCGATCTCCTCGTCCTTGCTCTGCAGTGCCGCGGCGTGGTGGGCGAGATCCTCGTCCTTGGCGCGCAACTGGGCGACGAAATCTCGTTCCCGGGCCTGCAACTGCTCGCGGGCCTCGTCGACCTGACGCTGCAGAATGCCTGCGTCGTTGGACTGGCCCGAACGCGCCGCGTTGAGCTCTTGGCGTAGCCGCTCGATCTCGGCGTCCTTGGCCTCGACCGCTTGCCGCCACTCACCGCCGTCGGCACCACCGCCGGACGCGGAGAGCGTCGAAACCTGCTGCTGCAGGGTGGCGTTCTCCTCGCCGAGCGCGACGAGCGTGGTCTCAACCTTGTCGACGAAGGTGTCGACGTCAGCCGGGTCGTAGCCGTTCCGGCGGGCCAAGTGGAAACGCGTGTCGCGCACCTGCTCGATGGTCAGGGTCATCGTTCACCTCACGTGATGGACAATTGTTTCGGGTCGCGGTCAGGCGCCCCTAGTCACAGGGTACTGTAGCGATATTTCGTCGGCCAAGCGGCTGACCCCGCCCAGCCAGGAGCGGCCTCAACTCTGGTTGAAGAAGCCACCCGCGATCCTTTCCTTGTCCTCGGCCGTCACGACAACGTCGGACGGAGACAGAAGAAAGACCTTGCTGGTCACCCGCTCGATTGCCCCGCGCAATCCGAAGATCAAACCGGCGGCGAAATCGACCAGACGTTTTGCATCCGAGTCCTCCATATCGGAGAGATTCATGATGACGGGAATACCGTCACGGAAATGCTCCCCAATGGTGCGGGCCTCGTTATAGGTGCGGGGGTGAACCGTGACGATCCGGGTGAGATCGGCGGTGCGCGGCACCCCGGTCGGGCGGCGGACCTCCAACGGAGTGATGCTTGCGTCGGAGGCCTCGGCGTAGCGCTCCACCGTCCCGCTGGACTCGGCGTCGCGCTCACGATCCCGTGCGAGAACGGCTTCGGTCATCTCGTCGTCGCGCGCATCCTCGGGGTAGGGCGTGTCCGACATCAGACCGAGCCACACGGCAGCCTTCTTCAAACCATCAGCCACGAGGTTCCTCCGTTCCAGGTCCCCATCACACTAGCGCGGACGCTTCCCGCGCCCACGTGCCACGCCGCAGGCCGCCCGATCATGGCCGCCCCCGCCACACGGCGCCCACGAGGCGTCCCGAGGAGGATCCGTCGCGTCGATACGAGTGCAGGTCGGCCTCCTCGCGGGTGCAACCACCCACGAACTCGGCGGGGACCGCCGCCTCGGCGAGTTGGCGCGCGGCGGCCGCCGTCAGGTCCAGCGAAGGCGTCCCCCACCGCGTCACGGTCGGCTCGACCCCCAGGGCCGCAGCGGCCTCGTCGGCCATCTCCGCGGGGACCTCGTAGCACTCCGAACAGACGTGCGGGCCCACCCAGGCACGCAACGGCACCCCACTCAGGCTCCTCAACCGCCTCACCGCGGCGCCGATCGTGCCCGCCAGCAGCCCCGGGCGACCGGCGTGCACGGCCGCGACGGCCGAACCATCCTCGGCGGCCACGAGCACGGGGACGCAGTCGGCGACCCGGACGGCCAGCGCCACTCCAGGCTCGGTCGTGACCAGCGCGTCCGCCTGCTGCGCGGTCAGATCCACCACCGTCGTGGCCTCCGTGGCGCCTACCTCGCAGACGTCGGCGCCATGCACCTGGGCGACGATCGCCACCGGCACGCCCAACGCCGCGCTCAGCCGGGCCAGGTCGGCGTCGCGGGCCTGCCGTTCACGACCGTCGCCCAGATCAAGGGCGGCGGTGGTGAAGGCAACCCCCACGCCCAGCCGGGCGTCCGGATCGCGCCGGAACCAGAACATGACTACTTCAGGAAGTCGGGGACGTCGAGTTCGTCGTCGTCGGGGGACGGCCGGGACGCGGGCTGCCGCAGTGCGGGACGCGACGCCTCCGGGGCGGGTCGGCCAGGGCTCGGCGTCGTGGTGGGACCCGACGTGGCCGGGACACCAGGGGCCGGCGGCTGAGCGGGACGCGGCTTGTTCAGGTCGGGCTGCCGAGTCACCCCGGGCTGCCGACGAGGCGGCGCCCCGCCGTCGAAACCGGCCGCGATGACCGTGACCCGCACCTCGTCGCCGAGGGCGTCGTCGATGACCGTGCCGAAGATGATGTTGGCGTCCTCGTGGGCGGCCTCTTCGATGAGGTTCGCTGCGGCGGACACCTCGAACAGACCCAGATCCGAGCCACCCGAGATGGACAACAGGATGCCGTGAGCGCCATCGATGGACGCCTCGAGCAGCGGGCTGGACACGGCCATCTCCGCGGCCGCGCGAGCTCGATCCTCGCCGCGGGCGGAACCGATGCCCATGAGCGCCGATCCGGCGTTGCTCATGACGGCCTTCACGTCGGCAAAGTCGAGGTTGATCAGGCCAGGCGTCGTGATCAGGTCGGTGATGCCCGACACCCCCTGCAGCAGTACCTGATCGGCCTGCTTGAAGGCCTCCAGAATCGCCACATGATGATCGGCCATCTCCAGCAGCTTGTCGTTGGGAATGACGATGAGGGTGTCGACCTCCTCACGCAGCGCCGTGATGCCGTTCTCGGCCTGGCTGGAGCGCCGCTTGCCCTCGAAGGAGAACGGACGGGTCACCACACCGATGGTCAACGCTCCCAGGGAACGCGCGATCCGGGCGACCACCGGGGCCCCGCCGGTACCGGTGCCACCACCTTCACCGGCCGTCACGAAGACCATGTCGGCGCCCTTGAGCACCTCCTCGATCTCCTCGGCGTGATCCTCGGCGGCCTGTCGCCCCTTGTCAGGGTCGGCTCCAGCGCCAAGGCCCCGCGTGAGATCGCGGCCGATGTCGAGCTTGACGTCGGCGTCGCTCATCAGGAGGGCCTGGGCGTCGGTGTTGACGGCGATGAATTCGACGCCGCGCAGTCCGGCCTCAATCATTCGGTTGACGGCATTAACGCCGCCGCCGCCGACGCCGACGACCTTGATGACCGCCAGGTAATTCTGGGATGCACTCGCCACGTTCGGTACCCAATCCTGTCGTCGAAACTTCGATCGCCCCCAGCACCCCGAGGTGTCTCGTGGGGGAAGACATCGACCTGGGAGGGACTGCCGAACAGATTATCCGAGGCCACCGCGCAGCGCCCAGGCAGCGCGCTGCGTCGGCGCGCCTCTCAACCTTGGGTTGAGAGTTCAGCGGGTGGTGGGGTGGGTCGGCGCCGACACATCGTACTCACGTGCCTTCACTCCCAGCAGGGGGACCACGACTCGGGCTTTGAGTTCGCTCTCGTCCGCGCTGCCCCATGTGATCTTGCGGCCATCACTCAAGGTGACGACGATCGAGTCCTGCGACGCGGCGCTCATCGTCGACGCCTGCGAGCGCACCTGCTCGGGCAAGGCGGCGGCTACCGCGGCCATCGCGCCGATGACCTGCACGTTCGCGATCCCGGAGGTGGCCGTCAGCACACCGGCCGGCGCTTCGGAGGTGCGATGGAAGATGACCCCATCCGCCGAGACCCACAAGAACTCCCGGCTCAGGGGGACGGCCAGGACCGCCTGACGCTCGGTGACCGCGATGGACACCGTGCCCGGCCACACCCGAGACACCTTGGCCGCAGCCACGGCGGGCAGCGCGTCCACGACCCGCGCCTCGATGCCGGCGGCATCGATGGCCGCCAGCGGCGTGCCGAGCGGCACCGACGCGGCATCGACGACGTCCTGCGTGGTGACCACGGCGACCCCCGTCACCTCCACCTGCCGCGCCAACAGCCAGGGCGACCCCCACACCACCCACGCGATGCCGGCTAGGAGCGCCCCGACCAGCGCCGCCAACCCGGCACGCTTCAGCCAGCGGCGGCGCTTGGCGCGCCCCCGGCGCTTGCGCGCTCCCGTGACATCGACGAGGGGTTCGCTCACGCGCCCTCCCGCAGCAAGGCGAGCAGGGCGGGGCCGACGGTGGTGACCGACCCGGCTCCGATGGTCAGCACGAGGTCACCCGGACGGACCAGCGCGGCGAGGGCGGCGGGGACCTCGCTCAGCGTCTCCACGACCAGCGGGCGGACGCCGCGATCGGCGGCGCGCGCCGCCAGGTGCTCCGCCGTGACCCCGGGGAAGTCTGCGGCGGACTCACGCGCCGGGTAGATGCCCGCGATGACGACCTCATCGGCCAGGGCGAGCGCATCGGCGAAAGCGTCCTCGAAGTCGCGGGTGCGGCTGAACAGGTGGGGCTGGAAACAGGCGACCAGACGTCCGCCGGCGGGCACCGACTCCCGCGCGGCGGTGAGGATCGCCGCGACTTCGGTCGGGTGATGGGCGTAGTCGTCGTAGACCCGCACCCCGGCAGCCTCCCCGCGCAACTCGAACCGGCGATGGGTGCCCGCGAAGGCTCCCAGCGCCGCCCGCAGTGCAGTTCCGTCGAGGCCCAGAGCCCGGCCCACGGCGTAGGCGGCCGCCGCGTTGGCCAGATTGAAGCGGCCGGGGACGGCCAGGCTGAGGGGACCGGAGTCCCCCGTCGCGTGCAGTGTCGCGGTGGTGACGCCGGGACCGAGGCGGACGTCCGTGATGCGCACCTCGGCATCGAGGCTCTCCCCCACGAGGACGACCGTCTTGCCTGCAGCCGTCAGCCGTACCGCGACCTCCCGGGATCGCGGGTCGTCGGCGTTCATGATCGCTGTCGTGACCGCCGCGGCCGAGCCGAGCGCAACGAAGCCTTCCTCGTACGCCGCCGGGGTGCCCCAGTTGTCCAGGTGGTCGGTCTCGATGTTGGTGACCACGACGATCTCTGCGGGGTACTGCAAGAAGGAGCCGTCCGACTCGTCCGCCTCGACCACGAACGGTCCGCTGCCCAGCGTGGCGCGCCGACCGGTCGCCGCCAGGGGGGAGCCGATCACATAGCCCGGGTCCACCCCCAGGCGCGTCAGCATGGTCGCGACCATCCCTGTGGTCGTCGTCTTGCCGTGCGTGCCCGACACGGCGATGCCGACCCGACCCAGCATCAACGCGGCCAGCGCCGCCGAACGATGCCACACCCGCAGGCCACGGCTCCGGGCGGCCGCCAGTTCCGGATTGTCGGCCTTGATGGCGGAGGAGACCACGACGGTCTCCGCGTCCCCGAGCTGGTCGGCGTCATGGCCCACGAACGTCCGCACCCCGGCGGCGGACAACTCCGCGAGCGTCTCGGAGTCGTCCCGGTCGCTGCCGGAGACCGGGACCCCGGCCGCGGCATACGACTCGGCGATGCCACTCATGCCCGCCCCGCCGACGGCGATGAAGTGGACGGGGCCCAGGCTGGCCAGCGGTTCCAGCGGGACCGGGCTGATCAACGGCATGGTCACTTCCCCCGGGCGAGGCCGAGCACCACGGCGGCCAGGTCGGCGGCCGCGTCGGCGGGCACCAGCCCGGCGAGCCGCTCACGCATCGCCGCGAGGCGTCCCGGCTCCTGCAACAACGGCAGCACCTCAGCGAGGAGGCGCGGGCCGTCGAACTCGGCATTCGGCACCACGATGCCCGCACCGCCCTCCACCAGGAAGGTCGCATTGCGGGCCTGTTCCCCGTTGCCGTGCGGCAGCGGCACGAACACGACCGGGAGGCCGACGGTCGCGGTCTCCATGACGGTCCCGGCCCCGGAGCGCCCCACCATCAGGTCCGCCGCCGCGTACGCCTGCTCCATGGCGTCGACGTACCCGACGGGCCGGTAGGTGGCCCCGGTCGCGGCGTCCCTGACCTCCACGTGCGCATCTGTCATGTTCTTGGGACCCAGGACGTGCAGGACGTCGACGCCCGCGGCCAGCAGCGCATCGCGCGCGGCAAGGGTGGCATCGTTGATCGCCACCGCCCCCTGAGATCCACCCGAGACCAGCAGCAGCGGACGCTCCCCGGGCAACCCGAGCGCGGCCCGGGCCCCCGCCCGATCGGCCGCGACATCGAGGTCGGAGATCGCGGCGCGCAGGGGCATGCCGACATAGCGCGCCCCGCGCAACGGGGTGCCGGGGAAGGTCACCGCCACCACCTTCGCAAACGTGGCAGCGATCTTGTTCGCCAGACCGGGCACCGCGTTCTGCTCGTGCAGGACCACCGGGACACCCCGCGTCCTGGCAGCCAGGTAGACCGGTAGCGAGACATAGCCGCCGAAGCCGACCACGGCGTCCGCCTTCACCTCATCGAGGATCCCGATGGACGTGCGGACGGCGTCCCACAGCTTGCCAGGAACCCTGGCCAGGGCCGGCGTGAGTGAGCGCGGGAGCGGGACGGGCGGGATCATGCGCAGGTCGAGGCCCGCCGCGGGGATCACCCGCGACTCGATCCCCTTGGGCGTTCCGATGGCGACCAGCGCGACGCCCGGCTCCTGCTCACGCAGCCGCTCCGCGGTGGCGATGAGGGGCGAGGTGTGGCCGGCGGTACCCCCGCCGGCGAGGACGATCGAGACCATGGGGCTCCTGGTTCAGGGACGGCGACGGCCCGGCAGGACCGTCGAGAAGCGACGTCGCGGCGACGCGGAGCGAGCGCGTTGCTGCGACCAGGCAAGGGCCTCCGGTTCGTCCCGGGCGCACGCGACGAGGACGCCGACCGCCATGACGTTGGCCAGCATCGCCGACCCGCCGTAGGAGACGAACGGCAGCGGCACGCCCAGCACGGGCGCCCACTGGAGGACGACGAGGATGTTGATGAGTGCCTGCAGGGTCAGCCACAAGGTGGCGCCCGAGGCGACCAGACGGCCGAAGAACGTCGAACTGCGCACGGCGATCCGGAAACCACCCCACGCCAGCATGATGAACAGGGCGAACACGCACAGGGTGCCGAGCAGGCCCAACTCCTCCCCGACGATCGCCAGAACGAAGTCGGTGTGCGCCTCCGACAGCGCCCCCCACTTCTGCCGGCTCGACCCGAGCCCGACGCCCAGCCAGCCCCCCGTCGCCAGACCGTAGATGGCGCGGATCGGCTGGTGGTTGATGCCCGTCGGATCGGCGGTCGGATCCAGGAAGCCCAAGATGCGAGCCATCCGGGACGGCTCGAGATAGACCAGGGCGGCGGTGCCGGCAGCGAACAAGCCGACCAGCGCGCCGATCACGCGGAAAGGAGCGCCGACGCACCACAGCATGCCCAGCATCAGGGCCGCCAAGATGATGGCCGTCCCGAGATCCTTCTGCAGCACCACCAACCCGATCAACCCGCAGGCGAACACCACGAAGGGAACCACGACGTGCTTGGCCTGGTTCAGCAGGGCTCGCTTGGTGTCGAGCACCGCAGCTCCCCACACCACCAGCGCGAGCTTGGCGAACTCGGCGGGCTGGATGCGCAGCATCGATGCGCTGCCGCCCCCCAGGTTGATCCAGTTCTTGTTGCCGCCGACGCCGTAGCCCAGCGACGTGAACGTGAGCAGCATGCCGACGACCGCCAGGAACAAGGCGGGCCAGGCGAGTTTGCGATAGGTGCTGACCTGCAGCCGGGACATCACCGCGCCGAGCACGAGCGCGAGCGCCACGAAGACGGCGTGCCGTTCGACGAAGAAGTAGGGGTCCCCGAACTGACGCTGTGCATACGGCGTGGACGCCGACCAGACCATCAGCATCCCGAGTCCCATCAGGATGAGCGCAGGCACCGACACCAGAAAGGAGTCCGCCAGCGGATGCGCGAGCCAGTGCGCGGCCGAGGCGCGCAGCCCGGCCGGCGGCGTGCCGGGCGAACGTCGCGCCGGGCGCGCCGACGGTTCGGTGCGGCTCGGAGTCAGAATCGCCACGGCCGTCCTCCCCTCACACTCGTCACTGTCCGGCGTGCCTCGCGGCCGCCGCGAAATCGTCGCCCCGGACGTCGTATCCGGTCCAGATGTCCCGGCTGGCGCACCCTGGTGCCAGCAAGACGGTGTCACCCGGCCGGGCCAGGTCGGCTGCTGCGGCGACGGCCCGCGCCATCACCCCAGTGTCTCCGCCGTCCAGGACGACCACCGGCACCTGTGGCGCGTGTCGGGCCAACGCGTCGGCGATCACCTGGCGGTCGACGCCCAGCAGAACGGCCCCCCGCAGCTTCTCGCCGTAGGTCTCCACGAGAGTGTCGAAGCTGGTGCCCTTCGCCTGTCCCCCAGCGATCCACACGATCGAGTCGAACGCACGCATCGACGAGGCGGCGGCGTGCGGGTTGGTCGCCTTGGAGTCGTCGACGTAGGTCACTCCGCCCACGTCGGCGACCGTCTGAATGCGATGATCGCCCGCGGGCAGCGCACGCAATCCCTCGGCCACCGACTGCGGCTTGACGCCAAAGCTCCGGGCCAGCGCCGCCGCCGCCAGCGCGTTCTCGAGATTGTGCGGGGCCGGCGGGTGGACGTCCGACACCGAGGCCACCGGCATCGCCGAGTCGCGGCGCTGCTCCACGAAGGCCCGGTCGACCAGCAGGTCGTCCACGACACCCAGCATGGACGGCGCGGGGATGTCGAGCCGGAAGCCGATGGCGCGCGCCCCCTCGGTGACGTCGGCCTCCGCCACCATCGCCTCCGTCGCCGGCTCGGCGACGTTGTAGACGCAGGCGTGCGTGACCCGCTCGTAGATCTTCGCCTTGTCGGCCGCGTAGGCGGCCATCGGGTCCGCCTCGGCCGTGTACCACTCAAGATGATCGGGGTGCAGGTTGAGCACGGCAGCGGAGTGCAGTCGCAGCGAATGGGCCCAGTGCAACTGGAAGCTCGACAACTCCACGGCCAAGACGTCGTAGTCGATCTCGTCCAGGAGCGCCTCGATGATCGGGCGCCCCACGTTGCCCACGGCGTCCGTGCGCAGCCCGTCAGCGCTCAGCATGGAAGCGAGCATCAAGGTGGTGGTGGTCTTGCCGTTCGTCCCGGTGACGCCCAGCCAGGGGACGACCCGGTCCGGCTGCATCATGCGCCACGCCAGTTCGACCTCACCCCAGATGGGAACCCCTCGTGCAACGGCCTGCGCGAGCAGCGGTGCCGTCGGCGGCCAGCCGGGAGAGGTGACGACCAGGTCCGCGTCAGCGGGAAGCTCCGCGCTGGCTCCCGCGCCGAGGCGGACATCCACGCCGAGATGACGCAGGAGCTCCGCCTGCGCCGTCTTCGCCGGGGTTTCCGCGTCGTCCAGCACGATGATCGTGCCCACGTTCAGCGACAACAGCCCGTCGGCCGCCGCGAAGCCGGACGCACCGAACCCGGCGACCACGACGGTCGCCTCCGGCCAGGGCGACAGCCGATCCGCGTCCGCGATCCAGGACTTCATCCGGCGACCACCCATTCCGCGTAGAAGAGACCCATGCCCGTGGCGATGAAAATGCCGCAAATGATCCAGAACCGGACCACCACCGTCTGCTCGGCCCAGCCCTTCATCTCGAAGTGGTGATGCAGCGGAGCCATCTTGAACAGGCGTTTACCGCCACTGAGCTTGAAATAGCCGACCTGCGCGACCACCGACAAGGTGATCAGCACGAACATGCCGCCCAGGACCACGACGAGCAACTCGGTGCGGGTCAGGATCGCCAGCCCGGCGACCGCCCCGCCCAGGGCCAGCGAGCCCGAGTCGCCCATGAAGATCTTCGCCGGGGAGGCGTTCCACCACAGGAAGCCGAAACACGCCCCGGCCAACGCGAGCGAGACCGCTGCCAGGTCGATGGGGTCACGAACTTCGTAGCACTGCGGGCCGGCCGTCGACAGGGACGCGCAGCTTTGCGAGCTCTGCCACAGGTTCACCACCGCGTAGGCGGCGAACACCATCGTCGTCAGGCCGGTGGCCAGCCCGTCCAGGCCGTCGGACAGGTTCACGCCGTTCGACAGCGCCGCGATGATGAAGATGATCCACAAGATGGCCACCGCCAAGGGCAGGTGGAACCACTGGAGATCGCGGAGGAAGGAGACGTACTGGCTGGCCGGGGTCACGCCGCGGCTGTTGGGGAAGGCGAAACAGCCGATCGCGAACAGCGTCGCCACCAGCGTCTGTAAGGCCAGCTTCGCCCTGCTGTTGAGGCCCAGGCTGCGGGCTCGGGAGATCTTGATCCAGTCGTCGAGGAAGCCGACGAAGCCCAGCCCGGCGAACAGCCCCAGCAGCAGCATCCCCGACGCGGTGGGCGGCGTCCAGGTGAAGAGGTGGGCCAGCGCGTAGGACAGGACCACCGAGGCGATGATCGCGATGCCGCCCATGGTGGGGGTGCCCGCCTTCTTCAAGTGCTCTTTGGGCCCGTCGTCGCGGACGTATTGCCCATAGCCCTTGAGCACCAGCACGTGGATCGCGAGCCGGGTCCCCAGGAGTGTCCCGATCAGGCCGAGCGCGCCGGCCAACAGAATCATCCTCACGCCGGGTCCCCTTCATCAGTCGTGGCGGCGAGTGCCTCCGCGACACGCTCCAGCGCGAGTCCCCGCGACGCCTTCACCAAGACCACGTCGCGTGGCCGCACCAGCGAGCGGAGACGGCCCGTGAGCGCGTCCACGTCAGCAAGATACTCGCCCGTGCCCCCGGCATCGGTCGCGCCCACGGCGATGAGCCGACCGAGGTCGCCCACGGCCAGGACCTGGATCCCCAGGCGTGCTGCCAGTTCCCCCAGCGCTCGGTGCTCCGCCTCGGCGCCCTCGCCGAGTTCCAGCATGTCCCCCAGGGCGGCCAGCAGCCGACCCGACCCGTCACGGATCCCGGCGAGGGTCGTCAGCGCGGCGCGCATCGAGTCCGGGTTCGCGTTGTAGGCGTCGTTGAGGATCGTCACTCCGTCGGGCCGGGTGACCAGTTCCATCCGCCAGCGCGAGGCAGCGGTGGCCGCCGACAGCGATCCGGCCACGGCGTCCAGCGGGACGCCCGCTGCCAGCGCGATCGCGGCCGCGGCCAGCGCGTTGGACACCTGGTGCTCCCCCAGGACCTGCAGCCGGACGCCCACGTGGCCGCGGGCCTCCCCGGCGGCGTGCAGGGTGAAGCGGTAGCGCTGCAGCACGTCGGGCTGCGCGTCTTCAGCCCACACACGCAGGGCGCCCGTCTGGGCTCCGGGATCGCCCTGGGCGGAGAACACCGCGAGGCGTGCGGTCGTGCGCCCGGCCATGCCCAGCACGCGCGGATCGTCCGCGTTCAGCACCGCCCAGCCGGTCGGTGGCAGCGCTGCGACGAGTTCGCCCTTGGCTTGCGCGATCGCCTCCACCGAACCGAACTCTCCCAGGTGGGCGTGCCCCACGTTCAGGACCGCGCCGATGGACGGGCGCGTCATCCGCGCGAGAGCCGTGATGTGGCCCTGCCCCCGGGCCCCCATCTCGCTGACCAGGAACCGGGTGGCCGAGGTGACCCGGCAGGCGGTCAGCGGGGCCCCGATCTCGTTGTTGAACGAACCGGGCGGGGCGACGGTGGGCCCCGCATCGCCGAGGATCTTCGCGACCAGATCCTTGGTGGACGTCTTGCCCGAGGACCCCGTGATGCCGACGACGGTCAGCCCGGCGACCTCGGCGCGGGTCACGACGTCGCGGGCCAGCGCTGCCATCGCAGCGACGGTGTCCGCAACGACGATCTGTGGCAGGTCGGCGTCCACCTCCCGCGTCACGAGCGCGGCGCCCGCCCCCAACTCACGCGCCTGCCCCAGGTGGGCGTGCCCGTCGGTGCGCTCACCCAGGATCGCGACGAACAGGGCTCCCGCGCTGACGTGGCGCGAATCGGTCACCACCGCGGGCCCGACGAGGTGGTCGGCGTTCGTGGCGCGTACCAGCCGCCCCGCCGTGACGTGAGCGACGTGTGCGAGCGTCACCGGATCCATGGTCAGTTGCCTTTCAGGTCGCGAACCACCGCGACATCGTCGAAGGGGGTGATGACGCCTGCGATCTCCTGGCCAGACTCGTGTCCCTTGCCCAGGACGGCGATCCAGTCACCGGGACGGCCGCGTCGCAGCGCCTCGGCGATCGCCGATCGGCGATCGCCGCCGTCAATGACCTCGACGCCGGGAACCTCACGGGCCCCGGCGAGCACCTCGGCCCGGATCGCCGCAGGGTCCTCGCTACGCGGATTGTCGTCGGTGACCACCACCACGTCCGCGCCCGAGGCGGCAGCGCGTCCCATCGGCCGCCGCTTGGAGGGGTCGCGATCTCCCCCCGCCCCCAGGACGGCGAGGTGACGCCCCGTCGCGGGCAGCGCCGCCAGGGCGGCCTGCACGGCCTGGGGGGTGTGGGCGAAGTCGACGACGACGTGCGGCGCCTCGGCGCCCAGGTCGACGCGTTGCATGCGTCCCGGCACGTGCGCCTCGGCGAGTCCCGACGCCGCCAGGGCGAGATCGCCGCCGCGCGCGCCGACCATGGCCAGCGCCGTGACGGCGTTGGCCACGTTGAAGTCGCCCAGCATGGACGTGGTGAAGTCGAGTTCGCCGCCCGGGTGGGCCAACACCACCCGCGATCCGCCGCTCGGGCGAGGCTCCGCATGGAGCACCCGGTAGTCGGCGTCGGGACCCAGGGTGGTCACCAGGTCAGAAACGCCCTCGCTGCGGACCCGGTCGGCGAGGGTGCGGCCCCACGGATCGGCGGTGTTGATGACCGCGACCCGGCAGCGGCCCCCGGTGAACAGCCGCGCCTTCGCCTCGAAGTAGGCCTCCAGCGTGTGGTGGAACTCGAGATGGTCGTGGCCCAGCATCGTGAACGCGGCGACGTCGAAGACCATGCCGTCGACGCGGTGCAGCGCCAGCGCATGGCTGCTGACCTCCATCGTGACCGCGTCGGCCCCGCCCTCCACCATGACGCTCAGCAGCGCCTGCAGGTCGGGCGCCTCGGGGGTGGTGATGGTGGAGCGGGGGGCATCCAGGGGCGCTCCGCCCAGCCGGAAGCCGATCGTGCCGATGGTCGCCACCCGCAGCCCGACGGCGGTGAGGGCGGCATCCAGCAGGAACACCGTGGACGTCTTGCCGTTGGTGCCGGTCACCCCGAACAGGTGGGTCCGCTCGGCGGGGCGGCCGTACACGTCGGCGGCGATCCGCGCCATGGCGACGCGAGGATCCTCCACGATCGCCACGGGGACGCCTGCATCCGCGGCGAGGGCGCCGCCCGCCGCGTCGGTGAGCACCGCGATCGCACCGGCCGCCACGGCGACGGCGGCGAACCGCGCCCCGTGCGTCGCGGCCCCCGGAAGACCCACGTACAGGTCGCCAGGGCGGATGCGCCGCGAGTCCAGGGACACCCCGGTGAGGACGCCCGACGCCCCCGGCACCAGGGATGCCAGGGGCAGACCGGACGTGGCTGACGGCCGAAGATCCTCGGTCATCGACGCGGTTCCTCCTCCTTGACCAGGGGCAACTGAGTCTTGTCGATCTCAGCGCTGGGCGTCACACCATAGCGGGGAAGCGCCAGGCTCATGATGTCCTTGTAGACCGGGCCCGCCATCCCGAGGCCTGCCCCCTCCGTGTCCGGCCGGGCCACGAGCACATAGACCAGGATCTGCGGATCGTCGACGGGGGCGACCCCCACGATGGAGGCCACCTGCCCCGAGTACCCGCCCGACGTGGACGCCAGCCGCGCGGAGCCGGTCTTGGCGCCGGAGGTATAGCCGGGGATGCCGATCTGCGCGTCGTTGTAGATCGTGCGCTGCTCCATCATCTTCACGACCGCGTTGGCGGCCTCCTCCGAGACGACCCGATGCGACGCGGGCGCCTCGACGGGGTTCATGGCCCCCTCGGTTCCGGTCGCCTTGACGATGCTCGGCTCCGTGTAGACACCGCCGTTAGCGACCGCGGCCACCGCGGCCGCCATCTGCACGGCGCTGACGGACACGCCGTACCCGAACGCCATGGAGTCGGCCTGGTACTGGGCCATGTCGGCCGCCGGTACGGAGCCGCTCAGCTCGCCGGGGAGACCCAGGTTGGTCTTGGTTCCCAGCCCGAACTTGACCATGTAGTCGCGCAGGGTGGCGGCGGACATCGAGCGAGCCGCGGTGATGGCGCCGACGTTGGAGGAGCGCACCAGAATGCCGCGGGTGGTGATGTCGATGTTGCCGTGGGTGAACGAGTCCTTCACCGTGTGGTCACCGACGTCGATGCTGCCGCCGATCGAATACGTGGTGTCCGGGGTCGTCAGGCCCGCGTCCAGCAGCGACGCCAGGGTCAGCACCTTCTGCACCGACCCGGGCTCGTAGACGGCGTTGACCGCCCGGTTGCCGGTGTCCTCCGCGTTGGCGTCCCCGGGGTTGTTGGAGTCGAAGGAGGGGTAGTTGGCCATGCTGAGCAGTTCGCCGGTCTCGACATCCATGACGATCGCCACGCCCCAGTTGCCGCTGACCTCCTTGACCCGTTCGGCGAGCCGCTGCTCGACCATCCATTGCAGGTCGGGGTCGAGGGTGAGCTGAACGTCGGTACCGTCGACGGCAGGGGTGAGCACCTGGTTGCCCAGCGGGATCTTGCCCATCGGGGAGGTCTCGTAGATCTCGCGGCCCGGCGTACCGGTCAGCGTGGTGTCCAGCGAGCGCTCCAGCCCGGCGGCTCCCTTGCCGTCGCTCATGAACCCGACGACGTTGCTGGCCACCGTCCCGTACGGGTAGACGCGGCTCGGGTTGGATTCGCGGGTAATGCCCAGGAAGCCACGCTCGGTCAAGGTGGCGTTGAGCGCCGACCAGGTGCTGGCTGCCACCTGCTTGGCCAGGAGTTGGTACTGACTGTCCGTCTTGCGCAGCTTGGTCTCGACTTCGGCCTTGTCCAGGCCGAGTGCCGGCGCGATGATCGCCGCCATGTCGGCCGGCGCCGACGCCGCCTTGTCGCGGTCGGCCTGCGTCATCGTGGACGCCTCTTTGCCGTTGGTGGAGATCCGCTTGGGGTCGGCCACCACGTTGACGGTCGCCTCGGTGAGTGCCAGCACCGAGCCGTCCCGGCCCGTGATGGTGCCGCGGACGGCGGGCACCGAACGTGCCACCGTCATGTCCGTGGCGGCCTGGGCGGCGACCGCTTTGCCGTTGAACACCTGGATCTGCACCGCGCGGGCGCCGACGAACGAGAACACGATCGCCACCACCACGATCAGGACGCGGAGCCGTCGTGTGGGCGACACCACAGCGGCTGTTCCGCGGCGGCGAGTGCGACGTTGGCCGGACCCGCCGCTGGTCGTCTTCTGGCTGGGACGCCGGGTGGAACTCGAGGAGGAGCCGCGGCCGGATTGGGGGGGACGCCGCGTGCCGCTCATCCGTGCGCCTGTCCGTCAACGGCCGGATCCGCCGAGGTGGACGGTGTGGGGCTCGCCTGCACCTCGGCCGTGCCGACGGGTTCCGCTGCGGCGGGCTCGGCTGCGGCGGCCGCGGACGTCTGGGTGCTGACCGCGGACGCCTGGGTGGTGCTGGCGGCAGCCGAGCCCGCGACCCGCAGGCTGGGGATCTCGTTGCCCGTGGCAGGCACCGGCGTTCCCTGAATCGAGCCGGTGCCCAGGTCGATGAACACGGGGTGGGCGTTGGGCACCATGCCGAGCGCGGTCGCCCGACGCCCGAGTTCGCGGGGCGCGTTGGCCCGGTACACCTTCGACTCCAGATCCGACACCTGGTAGGCCAGCTCGCTGGCGGTGCGCTGCTTGGCGCGCAACTCGAACTCGCGGGTCTGCAGGGCGGTGCTCAGCACGAGCACCCCGACCAGGCCGGCCACCAAGATGGCGACCATCACGACGCCGAACATCAGCGAGGACATGCGGCGCGGCGGGCTGTTGATCCCGACCAGATGCGGCCGGGCGTTCGCTGCAGCCTCCCCCAGCTTGCGGGGGGCCTGCTTGATCGCGTTCCATGCCGTCATCGCTGCCCCTCACGTCGTTCCACGGCCCGCAGCCGGGCAGACGCCGCCCGCGGGTTGACCTGCGCTTCCGCGTCGCTGGGCCGCTCGGCGCCGCGCGTGAGCGCGACGAAGCGCGCCCGGTGCTCGGGCGGCACCACCGGCAGCCCCCGCGGGGCGGTGTCGGTGGTGGCCGCGCCGAACGAGCGTTTGACCAGGCGATCCTCCAACGAGTGGTAGGCCAGCACCGCGAACCGGCCACCAGGGGCCAGGGCGTCCAAGGCGGCGGGAAGCAGGCCTTCCAGCGCGGCGAGCTCGCCGTTGACCTCGATGCGCAGCGCCTGGAACGTCCGCTTCGCCGGATGCCCGCCCGCGTGCCGGGCCGCGGCGGGGATCGCGGCATCGATGGTGGCGACCAGCCGGGCGGAGGTGACGTAGGGCTCCGCTTCGCGCTCGAGGACCACACGTCGCGCGATCCGGTCGGCGAAGCGTTCCTCGCCGTACACGCGGAGGATGCGCGTCAGTTCGGCGGCACTGGCCGTGTTCAGCACGTCGGCGGCGGTACGGCCCGCCCCCGGGGACATGCGCATGTCCAGCGGAGCGTCGGCCGCGTAGGAGAACCCGCGCTCGCGTCGGTCGATCTGCATGCTGGACAGCCCGAGGTCCGCGAGAATCGCCTGCACCTGCGGCGTGCCGTCCTCGGCCAGGACCTCGGTGATCTCGTCGTAGACCGCCTCGTACAGCGCGACGCGGTCCCCGAAGGGCGCCAGCCGCTGCCGGGCGATCGCGAGCGCATCGGGGTCACGGTCGATGCCGACCAGTCGTGCCCGCGGGCACGTCGCCAAAACAGCCTCGGCGTGTCCGCCCAGCCCGAGCGTGCAGTCGACGTAGGTGCCGCCCTCGGCCAGAGCTGGGGCAAGGAGGTCGATGGTGCGCTCGGCCATGACGGGGACATGCCCCGTGGCTGCCGGTTGCACCATGATCCCTCCTCCTTCGTTGTGGTCCGTGCGGTCGGGTTCCGGTCCGTACCGAGGTCCTGGCACCGGGGAAGTGGCGTCAGGGCGACGGTCGGACCGAAGCCTCACCGCGCGGGCGGTGTCTCATCAGCGGGCCTCCCCGCCGGGGAAGATCTCCTCATCCATGTCGGCGTACGCCTTGTCCTGCTCGGCCGAGTAGGCCTCCCATGCGGCGAGGTCCCAGACCTCGACACGGTTGAAGGCGCCGATGACGGCGATCTCCTTGTCCAGACCCGCGTAGTTCCGAAGAACAGGCGGGATGGTCACGCGTCCCTGCTTGTCCGGCGTCTCTTCCGAGGCGCCAGCCGCGAACATCCGCTGGAAGTCACGAATGCCCCTCAAGGTCGAGGGGCCGTTCATGGCTGCCTGCGCCTGCCGCTGAAACTCCTGGGGGGTGTAGAGGGTCAAGCACCGCTCCTGGCCCTTGGCGATGATCAGACCCTCGCCGAGCTCGTCGCGGAACTTCGCAGGCAGGAAGAACCGGCCCTTGTCGTCAACCTTCGGGAAGTGCGTGCCCAGGAACATGCACCCTCCCTTCGGCCACCCATGCCCTCCACTGCACTCCACATTACCCCACAATCCACCACTTCCATCAATGACTCCTCCCCTTCCGGCGCGCCCCGCTCCCAGGAGGAACCGGACACGTGCCCGCGCGGGTGACAAGCAGAAACCACGTCGCGGCAGGTGCCGTCCGGCCGCGAGCGCGCGCCTAGGGGAGGATCGTCACTTCGACAGCCCGGTAGGGTTTCGCGTGTGTCGAACACCACATCCGCCGACGTCTCCGAGGTCGCCACACTCGCCCACGACCTGCGCGCCGCCATCGGCGAAGTGATCGAGGGCAAGCCGCAAGCCGTGGACATGGCCCTGGTCGTCCTACTCGCCGGCGGACACCTCCTCATCGAGGACGTCCCCGGCGTCGGCAAGACCATGCTCGCCCGGACGCTGGCCCGATCGCTGGACTGCTCGGTGCGCCGCATCCAGTTCACCGCCGACCTGCTACCCAGCGACATCACGGGCGTATCGGTGTTCAACCCGCAGAGTCGCGCCTTCGAGTTCAAGCCCGGCGGCGTGTTCGCCAACATCGTCATCGGCGACGAGATCAACCGCGCCTCCCCCAAGACCCAGTCCGCACTCCTGGAGGCCATGGAGGAGAGGCAGGTCTCCGTCGACGGCTCCACCCACGCGCTGCCCGACCCGTTCATGGTCTTCGCCACGCAGAACCCGATCGAGATGCAGGGCACCTATCCGCTGCCGGAGGCTCAGCGCGACCGGTTCATGGCGTCCATCTCGATGGGCTACCCCACCCGATCGGCCGAGGTCGACATGCTCGACCACCATGCGGCGGCCAACCCTCTCGCCGCAGTGCGCCCTGTCACCGACGCGGCAGCCATCCTGTCCGCCCGTCAGGCCGTCGGGCGCGTCTACGTTCATCCCGCCCTGAAGGACTACGTGGTCGGAATCGTCGCGGCGACGCGCGCCAGCGACCTGCTCCGCCTCGGGGCTTCCCCCCGGGCCAGCCTCCACCTGCTGCGCGCCGCCAAGGCGCGCGCCGCGATCGCCGGCCGCGGCTACGTCATCCCCGAGGACGCCAGCACCCTGGCCGCCTCCGTGATCGCGCACCGCGTCCTGCTGAGCCACCGCGCGCAGACCACCCAGGCCAGCGCAACCGACATCATCACCGACCTGTGCGCCGGCGTCCCGACCCCACGGCGCACCTGAGGCGCCGATGAGGTCCCTTCCCCGGCCGACCGGCCGTACCGTCACCGTGTGGGTCATCGGCGTGGCCCTGCTGCTGGTCGCTTTGGGACTCGGCAACCAGGATCTGCTGTGGCCCTCGATCTTTCTCCTGGTGCTGCCCCTGATCGCCCTGGTCTCGGTGCTGGTACGCCCGCCACGGTTCGCCGTCTCCCGTACCCTCGACCCGCCCGTCGGTCAGGCCGGCGAACCCATGCAGGTCAGCGTCGACGTCACCACGCTGCGATCCAGCCCCCTCACCTCGGTGTTCGCCGAGGACGTCCCGGATCCGGAACTCGGCCGCGGCGTCCCGTTCCGGCTCGCGAGCGGCCAGTCCGGTGACATCACCCGAGCGGAGTATGACCTCCACCCGCGTCGTCGGGGCCGGTTCACGCTGACCGGGTTCGCCTACCGCTTCGCCGACTTTCTGGGGTTGTGGGTGCACACGGTCCGCGGCGGCCACGCCACCCCGGTCGTCGTCCGGCCCCAGCACACGTGGCTGCCCGGACGCACGGCCCACTCCTACGGCATCACCGGTGAGACCCCGATCCCGCAGACCGCGTTGTCCGGCCCCGACGACGTGATGGTCCGCGAGTACCAGCCCCGCGACGACGTCCGGCGCATCCACTGGCCCTCGACGGCCCGCACCGGATCCCTCATGGTGCGCCGGGAGGAGGCCGCGTGGGATCCGACCGCCTGGCTGCTGCTCGACTCCCGAGAGGCCGTCCACCCGGCGGTCGGGTCGCTCAGCCCCACCTTCGAGGCTCTCGTCTCGGCCGCGGCCTCCCTGGGCGTCCGCATGCTCGGCGACGGCTTCTCCGTGACCCTGCTGGACGCAGACAGTTCCCCGGTCACCGTCGACGCCGAGTCACCCGACGCCGTGGACCGCTGGCTGGACCTGCTGGTCGACGCCGACCTGACCGGTGAACCCGACCTCCTGGAGGCCACGGCGACGCTCGCACAGACCGGCGGGGAGAACCTGATCATCGCGCTCCTGGGCAGCCTGGACCGCAGCGTGGCCGAAGCGCTCGTCGCCGGCGCGGGGGCGCGCGAGAACCGGCTCGCCCTCGCGCTCCCCCCGACCGCGGAGGATGCGGACGCCTGGGAGGTCGGCGGAGCGATCCTCACCGACCACGGCTGGCAGGTGCGTCCACTGCCCGGCAGCGGCGAAGCCCTGGCTGGCGCCTGGACCGACGCGGGAGGTGCACGATGAGCTACCCCTGGCGCGTGACGCTGGCGCTGATCGCCTCCTTCTGGCTCCTCCTGTGGCCGTGGAACCAGCTCACCCAGGACGCCGGAACCCTGCTGGCGGCCTCCCTCACCGCGACCGCCGTCCTGCTCGTCGGCGGCGCGGCCCATCGGCTCGCCGTGCCGTGGCCGCAACTCCTCGCGCTCCTCACCGGGGGGATCGGCCTCATCGCCACGGTGACCGCCCTCGCGGGCCCGGCAGCCGTGCTGCGCCTGCCCGAGTTCTTCGTGGCCGGTCTCGGCTACATCCAGTCGGCGACGGCGCCGGTCCCCGCGAACATCGGCGTCAGCGTCATCATCGTGGGGGCGACCGTCCTGCTGGCCGTCCTCGCCTCCGCGCTCACCCTCCCCACCCGGCAACCGGCCCTCGGCATCCTTCCGCTCATCAGCCTGTACCTGGTGCCCTCGGTGATCCTGGTCACGTCGATGCTGTTCAGCGAGTTCTGCCTCCTGGCGCTGGCATGCGTCGCCCTGCTGTGGGCCGGTTCGGCGGCACCCCGCGGCTCGGGGGCCACCAAGGTCGCCGCTCTGGTCACCACGATCGCCATCGCCGCGGCGAGCGTCGGCGTCACGTACGCTGCCGCGCAACTGTTCCCGCCGCTGGAACCCCAGCGCAGCCAAGAACCGCTTCAGATGAACGACCCGAGCCTCGACCTGAAACGCAACCTCGTGGAGGGCACCGACGATGTCGTGTTGACCTACCAGACCCCCACCGGCGAGGGCGAGTACCTCAAGCTCGCGACGCTGTCGTCGTTCTCGCGCAGCGGATTCGGGCTGTCCGACGTCCGGGTCGGCACCGGCCGGTTCCCCGCCGTCCCCGGCTCGCCGCTCGGGGAGTCCCTCACCACATCCGTCCAGGTGGGTGCATTCCGCAGCGAATGGCTGCCCGTCCCCTACGCGCCCACCGCCATCAGCGCTCCCGGAGACTGGGGGTTCGCCCTCGACACCCTCGACGTCATGGCGCTCGACCGTGCCAACCGCACCGCGGCCACCGAGAACCTCAGCTATCAGGTCACCAGCCTGAAGGTGAACGCCGACCCCGAGATGATCGCGCGCGCCTCCGCCGACGAAGCCCCCCGACGCGACCTCACGACGGGGACGACGGGGTTGCCCGACAACATCGCGGCGCTGGCGCAGGAGATCACCCGGGATCAGACGACGGCGGGCGGGAAGGCGCAGGCCCTGGAGGCGTACCTGCGGTCGGACCGGTTCACCTACTCCACGGCCTCGGACGTCGGCGTCGGGGATGGGGTCGACACCATCGAGGACTTCCTGTTCCGTTCCCACCGCGGCTACTGCGAGCAGTTCGCAGGGGCCATGACGCTGATGGCGCGGACCCTGGACATTCCGGCCCGGATGGCGGTCGGCTTCGTCCCGGGCACGCGGACCGACAACGGCTGGGAGGTCACCGCACGCGATATGCACACCTGGCCCGAACTGTGGCTCGACGGGCTGGGCTGGGTCGCGTTCGAACCCACTCCCTCCCGCGGAGACACCACCGGCGGGCAGGCGTCCACCTCAACCGCAGCACCGTCCGCGACGGCGCAGCCGACCCAGGACACCACGTCCCCCGAGCCCGCCCCGGAGGAGAGCCCGTCCCAGGAGCCCACTCCCGTCGAGCCGCTTCCCGGCGAGACCGGGGTCGTCGAACTGCTGCCGTGGATCGTGGCCGGTGCCCTCGTGCTCGCCGCCGGGATCGCCGTGGTCCGCCTGTGGCCGTCGTGGGCTCGCGCGCGACGACGTGCGCGCAGGCTGGCAGGGACGGGGGACCCGCGGAGGGACACCGTGGCGGCCTGGGATGAGGTGCGGGATTCGGTGACCGACCTGAAACTCCCCTGGCCGGACGGGTCACCCCGGTTCGCCGCCGAGCGACTGCTGGGACGGCTGGGCGGTGACGCGGCCGCGGAGACGGCTCTGCGTGACCTTGCCGCCGCGTCCGAGCGCGCCCTGTTCGACCGTTCGGAGACGTACGCCCTCGCAGGTTCCTGGCGCGACGAGGTCGAGATCATCGTCGCGGCCCTGCACGCCACCGCGGCGCAACGGCGCGGTGCTGCGCCCCGCCGGGCCGTCTGACGCCGCGGACCACGCCTGCGCCGCCCACGACGACGAAACGCCCGGCATCACATGCCGGGCGTTCGTCGGTGGATCAGGGGATCAGAAGCGATCCTCGGGACGCCGCCGGGTGTCGCGTTCGGTGGGTGCGCTGTGCGGGGTGCCCGCGGCGGGCTGGGCTCCGGCATCGACGTGACGCCAGGCGCTGATCGCCAAGACGGTGGAGGCCAGCATGACCACGAAGCCGATCACGCTGATCACCCAGGTGACCTGCATGCCTGCGACGAGGGCCACCAGACCGACCACGAAACCGACGCCCGCCAGCGCGGCGTGACGGCGGTGCAGGGACCGGGAACGGCTCCCCCGCAGAGTGTTGGCGAGCTTGGGGTCATCGGCTGCGAGGGCGGCCTCCAACTGTTCGAGCAGCCGCTGTTCGTGCTCTGACAGTGCCATCGCGCCTCCCTTCATCGGTGCGCTCGTGCGAGTGTGCCCTCAGTGTAGGCGGCAGACCCACCAAACGGAACCGCGCCGAGGCCTGTCAGCCGGCCCTCCGACGCCGGGTGAGCGTCGCACGGGAGACGGCATCGGGACCGAACCGGGCGATCGCCGCGTCGGCGGCGCGCTCGGCCTCTCGCCAACCGCGCTCGGGTTCGTCCAAAGCGGGCTGGGTGGCGACCTGATCGACGTCGAGCACCTTCTCCACGCGGACGCCGACGCGCCGCAGCCGCGGCCGCTCCAGCCGGAACGCCGCCAGCAGCCGACGTGTTGCCGCGTGGATCTCGGAGGTGACGTCGGTCGGGTAGGGCAAGGTCAGCGATCGCTGCACGGTGCGGAAGTCGGCGAACCGCAGGCTGAGCGTCACGGTGCGCCCGACCACCCTGGCGAGCCGCATCCGGGAGGCGACCCGGGCGCTGATCCGCAGCAGTTCGGTGGTGATCAGATCGAGGTCGTCGGTGTCCTGGGCGAAGGTCTCCTGGCTGCCCACGCTGCGCTCCGACGCCTCGGTGGCCACCACCCGGCGGCCGTCGATGCCCCAGGCGAACTCCCATAGTTCCGCCCCGGCGCGGGCGCCGAACGCCCGCTGCAGCGTCGACTTCGGTGTGTGCGCCACCTCGCCGACGGTGTAGAGACCCAGCTTGTTGAGCGCCGCCGTGGTGGAGGGGCCGATGCCCCACACCTTCTCCACGGCGAGGGGGTGCAGGAAGGGAATCACCTCCCCGGGCTGTACCCGGAACAGCCCGTTGGGTTTGGCGTGGTTGGATGCCATCTTCGCGATCAGCTTGGTGGGGGCGATGCCCACCGAACAGGGGATGCCCTGTTCGTCGGCGACCAGCGCCCGGATGAGTTCCCCGACCTGCTCGGGCTCCCCCAGCAGCCGCCGCGTCCCGGTGATGTCGAGGAAGCCCTCATCGAGGGAGACCCGCTCGACCGAGGGGGTGATGGTGGAGAAGATCGCGAACACCCCCTCCGAGGCCGCCTCGTAGGCGTCGTAGTCGGGGGCGATCGCGACGGCGTCGGGGCACAGCCGCCGCGCCCGCGTCGAGGACATGCCGCCCTCGACGCCATAGGCGCGAGCCTCGTAGGAGGCCGACAGCACGACACCGCGGGTCGCTCCCCCGACCCACACCGGCTGACCGCGCAGTTCGGGGCGACGGCGCAACTCGACGGCGACGTAGAAGGCGTCCATGTCGACGTGGCAGATGACGGGCATCGTTCACCGCCCCGAGGAGCCGGGGCTGGAATGCCACAGCTTGCGACCGGGATCGGCGTAGCGCTGCGGGATGGACCGCGGCGACTCGCCCGCCGGGGCGATGTCGGTGTAGGGCGACTGCACGAACCCGCTGGGGTGGACCAGCACCCGGCGTTGCCCCATGCCGCCCGCCGCCGCCGCGTGCTCGGTGTCGGCGCGACCCTCGTCCGCGCCGGGATACTGCTCGTCCTCAGGGCGGTCCTCGGACTTGGCGTTCCAGTCGGCCCACCGTGTGCGCTGACCCTCCCGGGCCTGCTCGGCCTGGGCTGCCAGATCGGCGTCGATGACGGCGTGGACGGCGGCGATCGCCGCCTGCGCGTCGCCGGTGGATTCCAGCGTGGAGGTCCACAGCGCTTCCAGGTGCAGCAGATCCCAGGCGCCCAGGGCGCGCAACGACACCCCGCGGGCGCCGGTGCGACGCACCTCCCCTACCCCGATGAGCAGCCAGGCGTTGAACACGGTGGTCGCCGAACCGCCTTGGGCGTCCTCGAAGAAGGTGAGGTCGACCGGGCCGGTGCCGTCGTCGAGGGTGAGGAAGATGACGCGACGCCCGGACTTCACCGGCGGGGTCTGGGTGGCGACCTTCACCCCGCCCACCAGCAGCCGGGAACCGCTGCGTCGGGTGAGTTGGTCGGCCGCGTCGGTGGCGCCGAGCGCCCGCAGGAAGGGCCGATGCTCGTCCATGACGTGCTGGGTGGCATCCAGCCCGAGCACCGACAGTTCGGCGGCCATCCGTTCCTGTTCGGTCATCTCGGGCAGCCCGGACACGACGATGTCGGTGCCGGGGGCCACGTCGCCCTCGCCGAGGACGGTTCCCAGGTCGAGGGCGAGTTGGACGGCTTGCCGCCCGGACGCACCGTCGCCGGTCAGCCCGCGGGCGCGGGCGTGCTGCCGGGCCTGGACCCGATCCGCACGCGCCAGGTCGGTGACGGTGAGCAGCAGGTCGCGGCGGGTCACGCGCCCGTGCGCGCCGATCGGACGCGGCGCGCCGATGCCGTAGAGGGCGTCGAAGCCGCCGGCGAGCACGAGGTGTTCGGCCACATCGATGCCGGGCTGGGCGCGGTGCCAGAAATCCAGCAATCCGGCGTAGGGCTGCGCGGCCTCGATGCGTTCGATCTGCGCGGCGGAGATGTTCTTCACGTCGGTCAGGGCCAGCCGGATGCCGTGCACCTCGCCGTCGGGAGTGGCGACGGGTTCGATCCGGTAGTCGGCCCGGCTGGTGTTGACGTCCAGCCCCAGCACGGGGACGCCGAGGCGGCGGGCCTCGGCCAGGATCAGCCGCTTGGGGTACATGCCGGGGTCGTGGGTCAGCAGCCCGGCCAGGAAGGCGGCCGGGTGGTGGTGTTTGAGCCAGGCCGACTGGTAGGTGGGCAGCGCGAACGCGGCCGCGTGCGCCTTGCAGAACCCGAAGGAGGCGAACGAGACGAGGATGCCCCACACCTGGACGATGAGCGGTTCGGGGTAGCCGCGCTCGCGGGCTGCCGGGAAGAACCAACGCTTGACCTCCTGCTGCCCGGCGGGCGAGCCGAGCGCCCGGCGGGCCTCGTCGCCGTAGGCCAGCGAGCAGCCGGTCATGGCGGCGACCACCTTGATCACCTGTTCGTGGAACACGATGACGCCGCGGGTCTCGGCCAGGGCGGGGATCAGGTCGGGGTGCGGGTAGGAGGCCTCAGCCCAGCCGTTGCGGGCCCGCAGGAACGGCACCACCATGTCGGATTTGACCGGGCCGGGCCGGAACAGGCTGATGTCGATGATGAGGTCGTTGAACTCGTCGGGACTGAACTTGCCGACGAGTTCGCGCTGGCCGGGGGACTCGATCTGGAAGCAGCCGAGGGTCTCGGCGCGGGAGATCATGGCGTAGACGTCGGCGTCGTCGTACGGGTCGAGGGTGTCGATGTCGACGCGGCCGCCGCCGACCCGTTCGATCTCGTTCAGCGCGTGCGCCATGGAGGACTGCATGCGGATGCCGAGGATGTCGAGCTTGAGCAGACCCAGATCCTCCACGTCGTCTTTGTCGAACTGGCTCATCGGGTAGCCGCCCAGGGAGCGTTCGGTGGGCGTCCGGTCGCCGAGGGTGGCATCGGAGAGGATGACTCCGCACGGGTGCAGGGAGACGTGGCGGGGCAGCCCGTCGAGGCCCTCCACGAGGGTGAACAGCACCTGCAGTTGGGCGTCGTTCAGGTTGGCGCGGCGCAGTTCGGGCAGTTCGCGCAGGGCGTGGCGGACGTCACGGGCGCGGATGTGAGGGAAGGCCTTGGCGATGGCGTCGATGTCGCCGGGCGGCAGGCTCATGGCGGCGCCGACGTCGCGGATGGCGTGCCGGACGCGGTAGGTGTCGAGCATGGCGACGGCGGCGACCCGCTCCTGCCCGAAGTCGGCGAACACCTGGTCGTAGACCTCGAGGCGGCGGGCGGACTCCACGTCGATGTCGATGTCGGGCAGGGCCCGGCGCAGCGGGGAGAGGAACCGCTCCATGATGAGGTCGTAGCGGATCGGGTCGACCCCCGAGATGCCCAGGCAGTAGTTGACCAGGCTGCCGGCCCCCGAGCCGCGGGCGGCGACCCGGATGCCCAGGTCTTTCACCCGTGCGACCACGTGGGCGACGGTGAGGAAGTAGGACGCGAACCCCATCTGGGAGATGACGGCCAGTTCGTCGGCCAGCCGATCGGACGCCTCGCGGCTCGGCGTGCCGTAGCGGGCGTTCAGTCCGGCCTCGCAGCGGGCGCGGAGCGCGGCGAGCGCGTCGCCGACGCCGCCGAGCACGGCGAACTCGGGCAGGTGGATCTCGCCCAGGCCGATGTCGGCATGCGGGTCGAGGCGGCACCGCAAGGCCAGCGCACGGGTGTCACCCAGCAGCCGGGTCGCGTCGCGGCGTCCGGCGAGCCGGGCCACGTCTGCGGCGCGCGCCGCCATCTCGGCCCCGGAGGTGAGGTAGCCCTCGGCGTTGCGGCGGTCGACGTTGCGGGCATCCAGCGGCACCAGCCTGCGGGCGGCGTCCAGCACGTCGGCGATCGGCGCATCCGTTTTGCGGGCCATGCGCACCGCGTTGGTGAGGACGCCGGGAAGGCGGTGCGCGTCGGCGAAGGCGAGCATGCGACCGGCCAGCCGCGCCGACCCCGGACCGGCCCCGGGGAGCCTGTGGTCGGTGACGCCGACGACGAACTGGTCGGCGTCGACGCGTTCGCGCCAGGACGCCAGCACCCGCGCTGCGCGGGCCTCGTCGCGGGCGGCGATCGCCTCCCCCAGGTCTGAATCGGGGCCGAGCATCACGACGGTGTCGGTGGCGTGGGCGCCGATCAGCTCGCGCGTCGCGACGGGGGCACCGCGCTCCCCGCCCGCGTGGGCGGCGGTGACCAGGCGACACAGCGCTCCCCACCCGGCCCGCGAGGAGGCCAGCACCACCGCCCGCTGCCGCGGCTGCCCGACGCCACGCCGCCCTGGGTGCGCGTCGGCGTCGGCGACCGCGAGATCGACGCCGACGACGGGGGCGATCCCCGAGGCCAGGCAGGCCTTGGCGAACCGCACCGCCCCGTAGAGGCCGTCGCGGTCGGTGAGCGCCAGGGTGTCCATGTCGTACCCGGCCGCGGCGCCGACCAGCACGCTGGGGTGGCTGGCGCCGTACTGCAGCGAGTACCCGGAGGCGACCCGCAGGTGCGTGAACGGCTCAGCCATGCGCACCCACCTTGACCCCGGCCGCCTGAGCGAAGGAGCGCACCTCGCGGATCAGATCGTCGGCCTCGCGGCTGGTAACCAGCCCGACCGCGCCCGCCTCGACGGCGCGGCGCTTGAGGTGCAGCGCGTCGAAGAACTCCGCCCATTCGGCCAACTCGGGCGCGACCCGGGCCAGGACACCCCACACGGGAGGTCGGCCGACCACTCGGGCACGGCGACGCACCAGCACCCAGGCTGCGACCTGGAGCGCTGCGGTGTGGGCGATCACGAACCGTTGCGCAGGCATGAGGGCCACCTCGGCCTGGGTGAGGGTCGCATCCACATCTCCGGCAGCACCCGCGGCGACCGTGCGGGCGTCGTGCACCTGGACGGCCATCAGTCGACCACCGCGCGCAGGAACCAGTCCTCGCCGCCGAGCGGATGCGCCAGCTCGTAGACCCCCGGAACCGCCGCCCGCCCGGACGCCGCGATCACCCGCCAGATCTCCGATTCGGCCAGCAGATCCTCCCCCGGCTTCGACCACCAGTCGGACGTCTCGCGCCAGCGCGTCTCGACATCGAGCACCCGCCACAGCCGACGCCGCCACAGGAACTCGACGGGATTCCCCGCCCCTTCGCCCTCACCCGACCGCACCGCGATCGGCTCGTCGTAGCGCCGCATACCCACCCCCGAACCTCCACCATTCGAACACTTGTTCGATGGGAGTTTCACTATAAGCGGGGGCTCCGACAGCCCGTCAAGACGCCCGCCGGACCCGCACGACAGCCCGGTCAGAGCACCAAGCAGAGGCGTCGCTCGGCGATGCCTATGCTGACGCGCTGGCCCCAGGCGAGGGTGAGGCGGTCACCTTCCATGCCGTCGCCGAACGCGACCAGGCCGTCGGTCTCCACGGCCACGTCGAGCCGGTCGCCGGGACCCAGCAGCCCCTGGACGCGGTCGGTGCCGGTGGCGGGCGAGGGCCAGGCCTCGCGGACGAACCAGGCCAGCTCGGAGGCGGTCGGGGCGGGCAGCACGGGGGCGCCCGCCCGAGAACGGGCCACCGAGGCGCACCAGCCGGTGGCGCCGGTCCCGGTGCCGACGATCAGCCCCGAGGACGCCTGCCGCTCGACGCCGCCGTCGACGTGCAGCGTCCACCGGGAGGTCTGGTGGCTGGGGTGGCCCAGGTAGATCTCGTTGAGCGCCAGCAGGGACTGCCCATCGTCGGCGACCGCCTCGACCATCGTCAGCGGGGCCACGGACGCCTCCCCCGCGAGCAGCCGGGCGACGTCGGCGGGGCGGTGCGGCACCAGGACGCCCGGGTTGGCGTCCGGGTCGGCGTTGACGCCGATGACGGGCTGATCTGCGAGGTACTTGGCCACGTTGGCGACCAGCCCGTCCTGGCCGACGACGACGATCCGGTCCTCGGGAGCGAACAGGAACCGGTCCAGGTCGGCGCGCTCGACGCGTCCCACCCGCCAGTCGGCCGGGAGGGCGGCGCTGACCTGCGCCAGCGCCGCCTCCACCCGATCGTGTCGCGCCTCCACCTCGGCCAGATCCCGGCCCCGGGAGGCGAGGAAGAAGGCAGCCTGACCCCGCGTCCCGTGCCGGGCCAGCAGTGCGGTGAACTCGGTGCGGCGGTGGACGATCACCACCCGAGGGGGCAGCCCGCTCATGCCGCGTCCTTGCCCAGGCCGAGCCGGGTGAGCACCGGGGCGAGCAGGTCGGGGGTGAGCACCAGGTTCTCGATGCGGGGCAGGTTGGCCGCCAACTCCTGGACGGCCAGCGCGAGCAGGACGCCTTCGGGGGTGTCGGCGTAGGCCTCCAGCTTGGCGCGTTGCGCGTCGGCGTCGGCGAGCCCGGTGGCGCGGGTGGCGTCGGCGGTCGCCTCGGCGAGCGTCCGGGAGCGAGCCGCTTCGGCCTGGGCGGCGATCTGGGAGGCGGCCGCCAACTCTTCGGCCTTGCGTCGGTCGTTGAGGCCGCGCTGGGCGACCAGCGCCTCCTCGCGGGTGGCGAGTTCGATCTGGGTCTGCAGCTCGTTCTCTCCGATGGCCCGTTCGCGTTCGACGGCCAGCGCGCGGCGCTCGTAGGTGGCGCGGTCGGCGTCTTGCTGGACGCGTTCCCGGGTCGGCGTCTGGAGCGCCTTCTCCACGTCGGGTTCGGGCCGCAGCGCCATGACGCGCACCCCGACGATGCCCACACCGGTCTCGGCCAGGCGTGCGTCGGCACTCAGCCCTTCGGCGAGCGCGTCGCGGACGGGGGCGACGCCACGGGCCAGGGCGGTGGTCAGGTCGAGGCCGGCCAGGGTGGCGAGCCCGTGCTGCTGGGCGGTGTCGGCGAGCAGCCCGGCGACCTGGTCCAGCGGGGAGCCCCGCCACTGCCCGCTCTCGGGGTCGAGGGAGAAGTCGATGCGGCGGGCCGCGGTGGCCGGGTCGACGATCCGGTAGGTGATCGCCGCCTGGACGGCCAGATCCTGGAAGTCGGCGGTGCGGGCGTGGAACAGCAGCGGCAGTTCACGGTCGTCGACGGGGAGCTCGCTGAGGACCGCTCCGAGCGGGCGGAACCAGAACGCGAGCCCGACGCCGTCGCGCACCACCGTGCCGTTGCGGAGCTGGGAGACGTAGGCGGTGGGGTTGCCGCGCAGGTGGCGGAAGAACGGGTAGCGGCTGATGTCGGCCATGACGTGCTCCTTCAGTAGTTGTCGTCGGCAAGACGATAACCCCTCTCCACATTTGTCGTCAACCTGACGATTACACGCTAGGCTGGGGTCATGACCTCGGATTTTCCCCCGTTCGCCGTCACCGTCGACCTGGTCGTCCTCACGCTGCGCGAGGAGCGACTGCACGCCCTGGTGGTCGACCGCGGCATCGCGCCGTTCGCGGGCGCTCCCGCTCTGCCCGGCGGGTTCGTCCACGCGGACGAGGGACTCGCCGACGCCGCGCGCCGCGAACTCGCCGAGGAGACCGGCCTGCGCCTGGGCGGCGTCCACCTGGAGCAACTGGGCAGCTATGGCGAGCCCGGGCGCGACCCCCGGATGCGCGTCGTCACGGTGGCCTACCTCGCGCTGGCCCCCGACCTTCCCCTCCCCGTCGCGGGCACGGACGCCGCGGGCTCACGCTGGCTCCCCACCGATGCCCTGCTGCGCGGCGAACCGGCCCTGGCCTTCGACCACGCGACGATCCTGCGCGACGGCGTCGAACGGGCCCGTGCCAAGCTCGAATACAGCCCGCTGGCCACCGCCTTCTGCCCTTCCGCGTTCACCGTCGCCGAACTGCGCCGCGTCTACGAGGCGGTGTGGGGGGCGCCGGTGGATCCGCGCAACTTCCACCGCAAGGTCACCGGCGCCGATGGCTTCCTGCTCCCCACCGGCGCCACCACCACCCGAGACGGCGGTCGCCCAGCGCAACTGTTCCGGCCCGGCCCGGCGACCACGCTCACCCCACCCCTCACCCGGCCAGAGACCTCCTGACCAGCCCCGAGACGCGACCGGCCCCCGCCCGCGGCGGCGCCGGAGATTGACGCCGCCACGGCATCCGCGTAATCTCGCGCGGCTGTCCGTTCACGCCTCGCAGGAGCCACCATGACCACGCCACCGCCCGGAACCCGCGTGCGCCGCATCGCCGTGCCCGCCGCGCTCACCGACCAGGACGCCGCCGACTTCATCGCCTTCGCGCGCCTGCGCAACGAGATCTACGCCGAGATCACCGGCAACCACGACGAGGACTCCACCCCCGAGGAGATGCTGGCCAACTACGTACCCAACCCGGACGAGGAGCGCCGCGCCTGGCTCATCGACCTCGACGGGCGCACGGTGGGCCGCGCGATCACGATCCTGCCCTCGGAGGAGTCCTCGCGGGTGGCCTACCTGGAGGTCGACCTGCTGCGCGAGGCATGGGGGCAGGGCCTGGGCACGGTCGCGCTGGCGGAACTCGAGACCGACGCCCTGGCCAGCGGACGCACGGTGCTACAGATCTGGGCCGAGCACCCCGAAGCGCCCGGGCAGCGGCTGACGCCGCCCACGGGGGTCGGCAGCATCCCGCACGACCACGTGGCCCACTTCTTGCAGGCGCGCGGCTACACACTGGAACAGGTCGAGTTCAAGAGCGCCCTTGACCTCACCCGGGGCGACGCTGAACGCGACGCCCTGCTCCGCGCAGCCCAGTCGGCGGCCTCGGGATACCGGGTGGTCAGCTGGCTGGGGCGCACCCCGGCGGAGTTCGCAGCCGGCTATGCCCGCCTCAAGGCCGCGATGAGCACGGACGCCCCCAGCGCCGACCTGGAGATCGACGAGGAGACCTGGGACGCCGCCCGGATCGCGCGCGCCGACGACCGCCACGACGCGGCGGGGACGACGATCCTGGTGACGTGCGCCCAGCACGAGGCCACCGGCGAACTCGTCGCGTTCACCGAACTCGCCATCGGGCCGGACCGAGGCTCCGCGACCGGCCAGGAAGACACCCTGGTCGCCCGCGCGCACCGCGGCCACCGGCTGGGCGTCCTGATCAAGGCGGCCGCTCTGCGGCAGTGGCATGGGATCGCCCCGACGTCCCCCCGCGTCCTGACCTGGAACGCCGCCGAGAACCGGCACATGCTCGCCATCAACCACACCCTGGGGTTCGAGACGCTCGCCTGCATCGGCGCATGGAAGAGGCACGTCACCGGCTGACCACTACGCTGTGGCGCCATGGAGATGCTTCCGGCCGTGTTCGCCTCGGGTTGGGCCAGCGGGATCAACGCGTGGGGCACGGTGCTGGTGCTCGGCGTCCTGGGCCGGTTCGCCAACGCGGAAGGCGTCCCTGCGGGATTTCAGCGCACCGACGTCCTGATCGCCATGGCGGTGCTCTGCCTCATCGAGGTGGTGGCCGACAAGATCCCCTACCTCGACTCCGCCTGGGACACCGTCTCCACCGTCGTGCGTCCTCTCGCGGGGGCTGTCATCGGCGCCGTCTACGCCGGGGCGAACGGGGATCTGCTGACGATCGCCCTGGCTGCGGTCGGCGGCGTCACCGCCCTGGCGAGCCACCTGACCAAGGCCGGGCTGCGGCTGGCGGTCAACACCTCGCCGGAACCGTTCACCAACGTGGCCGCCTCCTCTGCGGGGGATGTCGCGGTCACCGGCATCGCCACCATGGCGGCACTGGCCCCCGTAGCCGCTGCCGTGGTGGCAGGAATCTTGTTACTGGTGGGGTTGATCGGGTTGTTCGTGGCGATGCGGCAGGTGAAGAAGGGCTGGAACCGGTTCCGGTCCTGGCGCGCCCGCCGCTCGACGCCCGCCTCCTGACGTGCCTGACGTCACCGTCGTCGGCGCCTCGTTCGCCGGGATCGCTGCCGCCGTCCGGCTCGCACGCGTCGGCCATCGCGTCGCGGTGATCCCCGAGCGCGACGATTGGGCGGACGCCTTGCGCTCCGAGTTGGGGCCCACGTTGAGTTTTCCTGCCCCGTGGCGCGATCTGTTCAAGAAGTCGGGGCGCCCCGCCGCGGGCGCGCTGGGCCTGCACGGGCTCGAGTTGGTCGCCGACGACGGCGCACCCACCGATCGCGGCGAACGCTGGTACGCCGACCGTGACGCCTACGGTGAGTCAGTCGCGGACGCATGGCGCTCGTTCGTGGATGAGGCCGACCTCACCTGGCAGGCCGTCCGTCCGCTGGGGGTTGAGGCGGAACTCACCCCCGAGACGTCCTCCGATGACGCCTTGAGGAGCGTCGGGCTGCACCCCCGCCACAGCCTCGTGGACGCCGCCCGCGCACTCCCCCATCCGGCCTTGCGGGAGCGCGTCGTCGGCTTGTCTCGTGAGCGTGGCCTGGATCCCGCCGATCAGCCCGCCTGGCTCACCTCCCGCCTGTCCATCGAGCGGACGTTTGGCCGTTGGCGGCTCCGCGACAACGCTGGCGCCACCCACCCCGCATCGACCCTGGTCGACGTGTTGCTGGATCGGATCGCCGACCGCGGGGTCGCGATCACCTCGGACGCCCCCTCACAGCCAGCCGCGAACCGCGCCGTCATCGACACCCGCGATCCGGAGGTGAGGTGGCATCACCCCCGCCCGTTGCGTCGGAGCGACACCTTCTTTGCCCAGTTGCGTGCATTGCCCCCGATCAGCGATCCACGGGAGCCGGGGGCCTTCGCGGCGTCGGCGTCCAGCGCGGCGGGCGCCGAGCCGTGGGCCCAACTCTTGTCGGGCGCGCTCGCCGCCTACGCGGCGCACGCCTTTCTCACGGGAGAGAACATCCACCCGACGCGCGCAGGCCACACCGGCTAGGGTCCACAGCCCATGACTGGCCCCCACGAGGCCGCGCCGTCGAGATCACGCGGGACCCGCCACGACCTCCAGTGCATGCAGCCTGGGCTCGATCCCTTCGGCCATGAGCGTGATCTCGGATTCGGGGAGCCCGTTGGTGCGTGCCGCGTCCCGCCAGCCGCCGAATCTGGTTGTGATCTGGCTGATCCTGCTGCGCGCTTGGGCGGGTTTCAGACCGCATTCGGCGGCGAACGGCAGCAGCGCTTCAACTTCGTCGGGCAGTTCGTCGGCCCCCATGATCGAGGTCGCGCGGGAGCGCCATTGATCGGGGGTCGGGTTGACGTCGAATGCCGGGCTGAGCGTCCAGAATCCACGGTCGGCCAGGAAGCCGTGGTTGCGGAGATGATCGTCGGTGTTGCCGAGCGCCACGCTCGCGACCACCCGATCGAACAGCGCACGCTGATCCGCGGCGGGCGAGCGGGACAGGTCGCGCATGGCCGTGGCGATGTCGGCGTAGTCGCGATGGTCGCCGTCAGAGGCTCCCAGCGCCGTCAGCGCGCTGATGTAGCCCAGCCGGCGTTGCTGAGGGTCGCGGTCGAAGCGGCGCAGCAGCAGCACACTCCGCCCACCGACGCGCACGAGTCGACGCCACGGGGTCGCGATCCCGACAGCCTGGAGGAGATCGAGCGCGGTGGATTCCCAGGCCATGACGTCCCATCGGTCACTGCCGTGGGGGAACTTCGCGATGCCCAGCGCCCCACCCTCGAGCCGTACTGACGCTTTCGGGCGGGCTCCGCCAAGACCGGTGGTTCCCGTGTCAAGCAACTGCTTCACCGCCGCGGAGGGATCAGCGTCCGAGGCGAGTTCGTCGGCAGCGCGCAGCAACTCGGGCAGGGCGATCAGCGCTGGCACGTGCGAGGCGGGCCCCAAGAACTCAGAATCCCCACTCAGCCGATACCGCAAGGCGCCTTGGCGGGTGTCGTCGCTGACACCCAGCAAGAAATCGACGTCGTCGAGGCGACGCGGCGCACGGTTGTGCGCTCGCGCTCGAACCCGTTCTGCCTTCTCGATCAGGTTGCGCCCCCACCGGTCTGGCGCACTGTCAGCGAAGGCCCGCACGAGCCCGGTCTGGTACTGCGCACCGGAAACAAGCGGCAGGGCAGGATCGATGCTCGTGCCGTCGCCGGCGAGATACTCGGCGTCGTAGAGAAACGTCGTCGAGAGACCTCCCCGTTGGCGCGTGAAGTGCGCGCGCCCCACCAGCACGCTCGCCCCGGCACGGTCAGTGAAGACCTCCACGGTGGTCATCGGGCGCGTTTCTTCTCAAGCTTCCCGGCCCGCAGGCGTCCAATGTCGCTCTCCAGCGGATCGACCGCCGCGACGGCCTGGTCGAGCAACCCGAGAGCGCGCAGCACCTGGGCAACATTGCCGAAGCCCACTCCCGGATCGCCCACCTCGATCTTGCGGAGCGTGTCTCGCGTGATCCCTGCGCGCTCTGCTACCTGTTGGGCAGTGAGGCCGAGCACCATGCGCCAACCACGCACATGCCCACCGAAGCTGACGAGCTGCGAATCGATGCGGTAGCCACCCACAACCCACCTCCTCTATGACGATTAATGCAATCATATCAATACAATGTGACGATCATGATCGCCAGAGCGTTCATACATGCAAGCCCCCGCCGGAGCCAGAGACAACCCAGAGAAAGACATGAGCGGGGCGGAACCCATCTCCGAGCGTCGGCCCACCTGTCACTGACGGTGCGCTGGAGTAGACTGGACCACTGGCCGAATTGACGAACGAGGAAGACTCCACCTTGACGCAAGCCGAAGATCTCGCCCACGAACTGGCCACCGAACAGGCCCACGTGGACGCCGTCTACGCCCGCCTGAACCAGGCGACCGACACCGCCCGCAGCGCCGCTCGCAGCGGCGCCAACATGTACCGCTCCGAACGCGACAGCTGGCTGCGCGAGGAGGCGGGCACCGCGCTGTTCGAGCGCGATGCGTTCTCCTTCCAGGCCGCCCGGCGGCTGGCCGAACTCGATGCCGAGCACGAGGGACTGGTGTTCGGGCGCCTCGACCTGGACGACCCGACCGAGCGCGAGGTGCGCTACATCGGCCGGATCGGCGTCCGGGACGACGACTACGAACCCCTGGTCATCGACTGGCGGGCGCGCGCCGCCGAGGCGTTCTACCGAGCCACCCCGCAGAAGCCCATGGACGTGGTGCGCCGCCGAGTGTTGCGCTGCCGCAACGACCGCGTCATCGGCATCGAGGACGACCTGTTGGACGCGCAGGGCAACACCGCGAACCTGCCGATCATCGGCGAGGGTGCGCTGATGGCGTCCCTGGCGCGGGCCCGCGGCACGAAGATGCGCGACATCGTCGCCACCATCCAGGGCGAACAAGACGAGGCCATCCGCGCCGATTATCAGGGCGTGACCGTCATCAGCGGCGGTCCGGGCACCGGCAAGACCGTGGTGGCGCTGCATCGTGCCGCCTATCTGCTGTACTCCAACCGGCGGCGCTTCGAACGGGGCGGCGTGCTCGTGGTGGGGCCCGGGCCGGTGTTCATGCACTACATCGAGCGGGTGCTGCCCAGCCTCGGCGAAGACTCCGTGGCGTTGCGCTCCATCGGCTCCGTCGTCTCCGATGTGCTGCCGGAGATCGCCAGCGATTCGGTCGACGACGCCGACACCGCGAGCGTCAAGGGCAGCCTGAAGATGATCGAGGTGCTGCGCAACCTGGTGAACCTGCCCCTCGACATCTCCGGGGACGGCCCCCGCGTCCTGGTCACCGTCAAGGGGGAGGTGCTGCAGTTGCGGCCGCCGCAGCTGGCGCGGATCCGTGGCGGAATCCTGGCGCATCAGCGGGTCAACCTGGCCCGGGAGTCGGCGCGCAAGGCAGCCGTGGCCGCGCTGGCGTCGCTGGTTCCCGCCGACACGGATGTGGAGGCGGAGGAGGTGCCCGGCCTGATCGCCGACCAGGCCGCCTTCGCCACGTTCATGGACGCCTGGTGGCCCACGCTCACCGCGCCGCAGGTGCTGCGTCGGCTGGGCGATGCCCGAGTGGTCGCGCGGGCCGCCGAAGGCCTGCTGGACTCCGGGCAGCAGGCCCTGCTGGTCGCCTCCTACGCCGATCCGGAGGCGCCCTGGACCGTCGCCGACACCGCCTTGCTGGATGAGCTCGTCGCCATCCTGGGGCCGGTTCCGACCGACCCGGACGCCGAGCAGCCGATCTTCATCGAGGGCGGCAAGGCGATCCCGGAGTTCGTCACCACCTCCGACACCTGGGCCCGCAAGGCGGAGCCGGAGTTGGGCGAGGACAACCACGAGACCTACGCGCACGTGCTCGTCGACGAGGCCCAGGACGTGACCCCGATGCAGTGGCGGATGCTGCGCCGCCGTGGCGGGCAGGCGTCCTGGACGGTGGTGGGCGACCTGGCCCAGTCGAGCTGGCCCGATCTGGAGGAGGTGGGCCGCGCGGTCCGCGACCTCATCGGGAACGCCCCGCACCGCGAGTTCCGGCTGTCGGTCAACTACCGTTCCCCCGCCGAGGTGTTCGACCTGGCGGCCCGGGTGGTCAAGCCGCACTATCCCGCGGTCGACCTGCCGCGCGCCGTCCGCTCCACCGGCCACGAACCACAGGTGCTGACCACGTCGGAGGCCGCCTTGGTCGCCGACCTGGCCGACGTGATCGACGACCTGACCGGGGAGGTCGCCGGCACGGTCGGCGTCATCGCCCCGCCGTCACGCCGCGAGGCCCTTCGCGGTGCCCTGCAGCAGCGGCTGGCGACCCGGATGAACCCGGCGAACCTGGATCGGATCTTGTTCCCCTCCCCCCTGGAGGCCAAGGGACTCGAGTACGACGGCGTCGTGGTGGTCGATCCCGACGCGATCGTCGCCGAGAGCCCCGGCGGCATCAGGGTGCTGTACGTCGCGTTGACGCGCCCCACTCAGCGCCTGGTGACCTTGGACGTCGGTGGTCCCGGAGGCTGGCGTCGCGGCGTCCAGCTACCTCAGGCCCCCTGGTCGGAGCGGGACTGAGCGCGGCTACGGTCGGCTGTTGCCGCCCCCGCCGTGGCCGGGGTTCGGGGCCGCGGGCATCGCGCGCAGGCGTCCCAGGATCTCGGCGGTCGCCGTGGAGCGGTTCAGGGTGAAGAACTGCAGCCCCGGCGCCCCGGCCTGCAGGACCTCGTCGCACAGCCGGGTCACCAGATCGAGGCCGACCTGCCGGAAGCGCTGCTTGTCGTCGGCTGCGGCACGGAGTTCCGCCTCGAACCACGCGGGCATCCGCGAACCCGACAAGGATGCGAACCGCTCGATCTGACTGGGCACCGTGACCGGCATGATCCCCGCCACGATCGGCATGGTGCCGCCCAGCGAGCGGAAGCGCTCCACCAGCGAGAAGTAGGCCTGCGCGTCGAAGAACAACTGGGTGACCGCGAACTCTGCACCCGCCTCCTGCTTGTCGAGCAGGATCCGCGCATCCAGGTCGACGTCGCCGTCGGGATGACCGTCGGGGAACGCCGCGACGCCCACGCTGAAGTCGCCCATGGAGCGGACGAGGCGCACCAGGTCGGTGGCGTTGCCCAGGCCCTCCGGGTGCCGCTCGAACGCGCCGCCGCCGGGCGGGTCGCCGCGCAGGGCGAGGATCTGCGTGACGCCGAGACGGCTGTAGGACTCGATGGCGCGACGGACCTCGTCGCGCGACTGTCCGGCGACCGTGAGGTGACCCATCGTGCGCGCGGCGGTCTGCCCGCGGATCGCGCCGACCGCGGAAAAGGTCTTGTAACGTGCCGCCCCGGTGGCCCCGTAGGTCACCGAGACCCAGTCGGGGCGTAGCGGGCTCAACGCGTCAACCGTTGCGATGAGCTGCTGGGTGGCGGCGTCATCGGCGGGCGGGAAGAACTCGAAGCTGAAGGTGGGCCGATCGGCCTGCGCCAGCCGCTCGGCGATGGTCTGGGCGGGCATGATGTCCACCCTAGTTGACCCGTTCGATCCGGGCTTGGGTAGGCTCGCAACGTGGTCACGCTGTCTGCCGAGCATCCCGTTTCCGACGACTTCCGCGCCGCCCTCGGGGCGTCGATCGCGGCATTCCTGGACGAACAGGAGGCCGTGCTGCGGGCACTCGACCCGGCGGCCGCTCCCCTGCTGGCGCGGGCACGCGACTTCACGGCGGGCGGCAAGCGACTGCGCCCCGCCTTCGCGGCGTGGGCCTGGGTGGCCTCCGGCGGCTCCCCCGCCCTTCCGGAAGGGGTGCTGAACGCGGCGGCGTCCCTGGACGTGCTCCACGTGTCGGCGCTCATGCACGACGACGTGATGGACGCCTCGGATGAGCGACGGGGCGTCCCGGCGGCCCACCGGCAGTTCGAGGCCGACCACCGCGAGCAGGGCCGCCGCGGCGACCCCGAGGCCTTCGGACGCGCCGGCGCGATCCTCCTGGGTGACCTGCTGCTGGTCTGGTCGGAGGAGATGTTCCGGCGTAGCGGGCTGCCACCGGAGGCACTGCAGCGCGCCTATCCTCACCTGGAGGCGGTCCGGACCGAGGTGACGACCGGACAGTACCTCGACGTGGTGGCACAGTCGCAGGATCCCTATGCGATCAGCCGCACGCCCGCCGGGCGCGAGCGCCTGGTCGAGATGATCCGGACGGTGGTCACCTGGAAGTCGGCGTCCTATTCGATCCGGCGTCCGATGCTGGTGGGGGCCGCCGTCGCAGGCGCTGAGCCCGCCGTGATCGACGCGCTCAGCGCGGCCGGTCAGCCGCTCGGGCGTGCCTTCCAGTACCGCGACGACGTGCTCGGCGTGTTCGGCGACGAGGCGCTCACCGGTAAAGAGTCCGGCGAGGACGTCCGCGAGGGCAAGCTCACCTTGCTGGCCGCCGAAGCGTTCATCCGCGCCGACGACGCCGACGCCGCCGAACTGGCCGCGCTGTTCGGCGATCCCGCCCTGACCGCGGCTCAGGTGGAACGCGCCCGCGCCCTCATCACGGGGAGCGGCGCCCGGGAGGCGGTCGAGGCCGAGATCCGCCGCGAATACGACGCGGCGCTGGAGCTGCTGGCCGCGGCCCCGCTGACGCCGGAGGGCCGAGACGGTCTCAGCGCGCTCGCCCGGCTCGCCGTCCGGCGCGATTTCTGAGGCGGGCGACCATGGCTGCCGACAAGGAACCCCGGCTGGGGGACGTCGCCGAGCGGGCCGGCGTCTCGGTGGCCACCGTCTCCCGGGTGCTGAACAACCGCGGCTACCTGAGCGCCGCGACCCGCTCCCGGGTCATGGCGGCCATCGACGAGGTGGGCTACCAGCCCAACGAGGTGGCCCGGTCGCTGCTGACCCGTCGCACCGGGACGGTCGGGCTGATCCTGCCCTCCGTCGCCACCCCCTTCTACGGCGAGGTCGCCGTGCACGTCGAGGACGCCCTCGCCGGGCATGGTCTGCGCCCGCTGCTGTGCAACAGCTACGGTCGCGCCGACCGGGAGCGCGACCTGCTGAAGTCGCTAGTGGGTCACCGGGTGGACGGCATCATCTCCGGGGCGCACAACGACCAGCTGGCCGAGTACGCGACGCTGCGGCGTCCGGTGGTGACCATCGATCGCGAGCTTGCCGACCACATCCCGAACGTCCGTGCCGACAACGAGGAGGGGGGCAGGCTGGCGACGCGGCTGCTGCTGGATCGCGGCGCCAGGCGTCCCGCGCTGCTCACCTCCCGCTCCCACGAGCGCAACCTGCGTGAGCGCGGGTACCGGCGCGTCCTGGGCGAGGCGGGCCTCGAACCGGTCATCGTGGCCGTCGACTTCAACCTGCCCGAGCCGGAGCGCACAGCCGCGATCATGGCCGCGCTCGACTCGGTGGCGGACGTGATGGACGCGGTGTTCTGCACCGACGATCTGCTGGCAGCGACCGCGTTGGAGTGGGCCCACCGCCACGGCAGGAGCGTGCCCCAGGATCTGCGGGTGGTGGGCTTCGACGGCACGGCGACGATGCGCCGGGTGCTGCCGGGACTCACGACGATCCAGCAGCCGCTGGCCGACATCTGCGCGACAGCGGTGCGGCTGCTGGTGGAGCAGATCGGTGCCGAGCCCCCCGCCGATCCGACCCCCGTTCCGGCGATCGAGTTGCCGGTCAGGGTGGTCGAAGGCCGCACCGCCTGAGTCTTCTCACCCAGGCTGCGCGGCCTCCCTTTTGTGCGGTCTTCGTCAGGCCAAGGCGTCCTCGCGCGGGTGTGCGCGCAGCAACGGCTCGGCGGTGGACACGTCCCCGGCGGTCGCCACCTCGACGCCCGCGAGCTTCTTGGCGTTGCTGACGACCACGGGCGTGGTCAGGTCATAGCCGGCGGCCGCGACGGCCGCCCAGTCGACATCGGCGAGCACGTCGCCGCGACGCACCTGCTGCCCCTTCACGACCCGGGGGGTGAAGTGCTCTCCGCCGAGCTTCACGGTGTCCATGCCGATGTGAATGAGCAGTTCCACCCCGCTGGCCGAACGCAGCGCGTACGCGTGCCCGGTGGGGAACGCCACGATGACGGTGCCATCGACGGGCGACACGACGGGGCCACTGTCGGGGATGAGCGCGACGCCCGGGCCGAGCATCCCCGAGGAGAAGGTGGTGTCCTTGACGTCGGTCAGGGGGATGGCGCGACCGCGCACCGGGGCGGTCACGGTGTAGTCGTCGGCGGCATCCTCTGGCAGGGCCACGGCCACCGTGGGGCTCACCGCAGCGGACGCGGACGACGACCCGGCCTGTTCGGCCTCGACGGCAGCCCCGGCCAGGGAGGCACGGCCTCGGGTGGAGGCGTACACCAGCACCGAGGTGAAGGCGAGGGCGAAGGTGATCGCCTGGGAGAGCCAGAACATCGGGATGTCCTGGGGACGGATCGAGACGAAGCCGACGAGACCGGCGGCACCCAGCGCGATGGCCCGGACGTCGAAGAGGGCGACCAGAGCGCCACCCACACCGGCGGCGGCGATGCCGAGGAAGAAGGGCCAGCGCAGCCGCAGGTTCACACCGAAGATGGCGGGTTCGGTGATGCCGAACAGTGCCGACGCCGCCGAGGCACCCGAGATCCCCTTGAGCTTGGGGTCCTTGGCGCGCAGGAACACGGCGAGGGTGGCAGCGCCCTGAGCGACGTTGGCCATGGAGGCGATCGCGAAGATGAAGGAGCCGCCTGCGGCGATCAGCGGCAGTTCGACCGCGGGGAAGGACTGGTGCAGGCCGGTGACGACGATCGGCGAGTAGAGCAGGCCGAAGATCAGGCCGCCGACCGGGCCGGCGCTGTCGTAGAGCCACGTCAACCCGCCGGTGATGCCGTTGGCGAGCATCCGGGTGATCGGGCCGACGACGACGAAGGCGGCGATACCGGTGATCAGCAGGGTGAGCAGCGGGGTGAGCAGGAAGTCCGCAGTGCCTCGGAACAGCTTGTGGAACCGCTTCTCGATGAAGACCAGCAGCCAGGAGACCACCAGCACGGGGATGACCTGGGCTTGGTAGCCGACCTGCTCCACCGTCAGCCCGAACAGATGCCAGGACGGGATGGTCTGCCCCGCCTCGACCATGGCCGCGTAGCTGTAGGCGTTGACCAGGCTGGGGCTGACCATCGCGGCGCCCATCGCTGCGCCGAGGTAGACGTTGCCACCGAACCGCTTCACCGCGGAGAAGCCGATCAGCACGGGAAGGAAGGCGAACGCGGCCGCGGAGATCATGTTGATCAGGGAGGCGTAGTCAGCCAGGGCCGGGACCATCTCGATCACCGACTGCGGCCCGAACAGGCCTTGGGCGGTGAGGACGTTGTTGATCGCCATCATCAGACCGCCTGCGATCAGGGCGGGAAGGACGGGGACGAAGATGTCGGCGATGGTCTTGATGAGCCGGATGACGACGTTGTCCTTCTGGGCCGCCACCTGCTTGGCCTCATCCTTGCTGACCTCGCGCACGCCACCGCTGGTCACCATGTCCTGGTAGACGAGGTCCACGTCACCGGGGCCGATGATGATCTGGTACAGGCCACCGGCCAGGAAGGTCCCCTTGACGTCGGGGTCCTGGTCGAGTGCCGCCTGGTCGACGCGGTTCTGCTCGGCCAGGACGAGGCGCAGGCGGGTCGCGCAGTGCGCGGCCGCCGTGATGTTGTCGGGCCCGCCGACAGCGGTCAGGACTCTGGCCGCAACCTGGGGATGATCCATCTCAGGAACCCTCTCGGAAACGAGGGGCGTGCCGCTTCACTGCTGCACGTCCGCCTCTATGTCAATCGTTAGACATATAGTCGACGATCCAGCCCCGATCCGCAAGAGAGAACGGCCGGAGACCGGTGTCAGTCGAACCGGTGAGCCGTCACCGAGGCCACGGCCAGGCTTCCGGACGCGGCCAGGGAGGCCCCCGCCGCGCCGTCGAGATAGCTGCGCAGGCTGAACGCGAGCGCGCCACCCCCGAGGAAGACCTCGGTCACCGACCGGTCGTGGATCACCTCCACGTCGAGACGTCCGGCGCCCGCGGGCAGCCGCACCACCCGGCTCCCGCCGTGGGGATAGAGCGTCGTGCTCCGGTCCACGGTGAGGCGTCCGGCGGCGAACGTGAGATCCACGTGCCGCGCCCGATCCCCCAGGCGCAGCCGCCAGGAGTCGGCGTCGGAGGCGTCCGCCGTGAGCGCCAGCCGGAACGCACGCGACCCGGCGAGTCCGGCCACGGCCACCTCGGCGTCGGTGAGCACCTCAGGCAGGCCCGGGGGCGCCTGCATCGCGGCGTCCAGGGCGAGCCGGGGTCGCTGCTGCAGCCGCCCCTCCACGATGACGAGCTCCCGCGCCACCGACAGCGCGTGCACCCACCCGCGCTCCGCCGAGGGCTGGTCGTCCTCCGAGGCATTCCCGAGCCAGGCCATCAGCAACGGGGGACTATCCGGCGACGTCCCGGCGAACACCTGGGGCGCGTAGAACTCGAACCCGCGATCCAGTTCGTGGAGTGTCGTGGCGCCCTGCAGGGCCGTCCCCTCGAGATGCCCCACGAGGTAACCGCACGCGAAGATGTTCTCGAAGC